>NZ_JAAQOK010000055.1:0-28053 GCF_011683705.1 Enterobacter sp. 725m/11
AGTGGGGGAGGAGGCCGGGGGAGGAGGCTAAAATCCCCTCTCCCGCGAGGGAGGGGGGATAAAATATTACTGTGCTTCTGCCAATTGACGGTCACGGCGGCACTTAAACACCCAGCCGATCAGCAGCAGAACGATCCACGCACAGCCCACGTACAGGGAAATGCGGGTATCCGGATGGTAGCCAATCAGGCCAATGATAAACACCAGGAAGATCAGCCCGACCACGGTCGTCGCCACCCCGCCCGGCACCTTAAACTTCAGCGCTTTCGCCTCATCCGGCGACAGACGGCGGCGGAAGGCAATCTGCGACAGCAGGATCATGATCCACACCCACACGGTCGCGAAGGTCGCCAGGGACGCAATCACCAGGAAGACGTTCTCCGGCATGATGTAGTTCAGGTAAACCGAGAACAGCAGCGCTACGGTCATCACCACCACCGTCACCCACGGCGTGCCGCGGCGTGAAGTTTTGGCGAACACCTTCGGCGCGCTGCCCTGCTCCGCCATGCCGTGCAGCATGCGGCCCACGCCAAAGACGTCACTGTTGATGGCCGAAAGCGACGCGGTCAGCACCACAAAGTTCAGAATGCTGGCAGCAAAGGCAATGCCCATATGCTGGAAGGTCAGGACAAACGGGCTACCGTTAGTGCCTACCTGGTTCCACGGGTAGATGGACATAATCACGAACAGCGTACCCACGTAGAACACCAGAATACGCATCGGTACCGAGTTGATGGCGCGCGGAATGGATTTCTCCGGATCTTTCGCTTCCCCGGCGGTGATGCCGATAATCTCGATGCCGCCGTAGGCGAACATTACCATCTGTAGCGACATCACCATCCCGAGCCAGCCGTTGCTGAAGAAGCCGCCGTTGCTCCAGAGGTTATGGATGCCGGTCGGCTGGCCGCCGTTGCCAATCCCCCAGATGATGATCCCGAAACCCGCCACAATCATGATGATGATGGTCGCGACTTTGAAGAAGGAGAACCAGAACTCCAGCTCGCCGAACACCTTCACGCTCATCAGATTGACGGCGCAAATGAGCAACACCACGCTCAGCACCCAGATCCAGTGCGGCACCGCCGGGAACCAGACGCCCATGTAGATGCCGAATGCGGTTACGTCGGCAATCGCCACAATCAAAATTTCGAAGCAGTAGGTCCAGCCGGTGATAAACCCGGCCAGCGGGCCGAGGTTTTCCTGCGCGTAGCGGGAGAAGGAGCTGGCAGACGGGTTGTGAACCGACATTTCGCCGAGAGCCCGCATGATGATATACGCCGCCACGCCGCCGATGATATAGGCCAGCAGCACGCTTGGACCGGCCATTTTGATGGCATCTGCCGAGCCATAAAAAAGACCGGTGCCGATAGCAGAGCCCAGCGCCATAAAGCGGATGTGGCGCGTGCTCAATCCACGTTTAAGTTTGTTAGTGCTTTCCATTTAAATCTTGCCATTCAACACGAAAAAAACAAAAAACCACGGGGCCTTAAGCCCCGTGGTTAAACAGTTTGTTGCCGTTGATTAATGAGCGTTCGATGTGACCTGACGCCCTGCAGCACGGTCCCAGATAACCGCCAGAACCAGTGCAACAACGGTAGGCATCAGCCAGGCCAGGCCCTGCTCGGACAGCGGCAGACGCTGTGTCCAGGCTGGCAGAATTTCAGCGAACGCTGATGCTTTAATCCCGTCAAGGATACCAAAAATCAGGCTGATAAACATGGCTGGCGCAATAATTCGTGAGGAGTTATGCCACCACGGACGGGTGAAGCTCAGCACCACCAGCACGATGCACGGCGGATAGATCGCCGTCAGCACCGGAATAGAGACCTGAATCAGGTGGCTCAGACCGAGGTTAGACACCGCCATGGAGAAGATACCGAGAATAAACACCAGGGTACGGTAAGAGAGCGGCAGATACTGCGCAAAGAACTCTGCGCAGGCGCAGGTCAGGCCAACCGCGGTTACCAGACACGCCAGGAAGATCAGCGCCGCCAGCAGCATGCTGCCCGCCCCACCGAAGGTGTGCTGAACGTAAGCGTGCAGGATAGCCGCACCGTTCGCGTTCTGATCAACCAGCATCGCGCTGTCAGAGCCCAGGCGGAACAGCGCCAGATACAGCAGCGTCAGGCCCACACCGGCCATCAGGCCAGCCCAGATGGTATAACGGGTCAGCAAACGCGCTTCGGTCACGCCGCGGGAACGCGCGGCGTTAACGATAACGATACCAAACACCATCGCGCCCAGCGTATCCATCGTCAGGTAGCCGTTCACAAAGCCGTTAGAGAACGCGGCGTTTTTATAGGCATCCATCGCGTCGCTAATCGGGCCGGCTGGCCAGATGATGGCCGCCACGGCCAGCACGATCAGCGCTACAATTTTCAGCGGCGCCAGGAAGTTACCTACCGTGTCCAGCAGCTTGCCCGGATAGAGGGAAACCAGAATCACGATGGCGAAATAAATCAGGCTGTAGATGAACAGCGGCATCGCGCCGTCGCCGGTCAGCGGGGCGATGCCCACTTCGAAGGAAACGGTCGCGGTACGCGGGGTGGCAAACAGCGGACCAACGGCCAGATAGCAGACGGTAGCCAGCAGAACGCCAGCCACTTTGCCAATCGGGGTGCTAAGGCTATCCACGCCGCCACCGACTTTCGCCAGTGCGATAACGGTCAGTACCGGCAGACCCACGGCAGTAATCAGGAAACCGAACGCGGCGGTCCAGACGTGTTCACCCGCCTGTAAGCCAACCATTGGAGGGAAAATGATGTTGCCTGCGCCAACGAACAGCGCAAATGTCATAAAGCCCAGCGCGATAATGTCACGCGATTTTAAGTGATGGGTCATAAAACCTTACTGCCTGTGGATGTGGTGTTGAAAACGTTGAGATTTTTCGATTTCCCTGACGGGACGATACAGCCGAAAATTTGCTCAATTTCAGCGGGAAATGCTCCCGTCCTGGCGTGGAGAAGAATAGTTTTTCGATTTACCACGCAAATACAGTCGGTCTGACAGTATCTGGGGGGCAATTTAAACGCTTATAACGTTTAAAGGCAAGGAGGGATCGCAAAACCAGAACAATATGCCAGTATGAAAACGCGCACCAGAACAATGCGCTAATTATAGGAAAAACCCATGGCTAATCATGCGAACAAAAAACAGCCAACCGTATAAAATTCACACGCGTTTCGCTTGACTGCAAAGCAAACGGGCCAGCGATGGCTGACCCGTGGAAAGGTAAAATGACACGCCTGCCGTCAGGCGCTCTTTTTGGCAATTAATCGTTCCGGGATAACGAAACTAAAGCGGGTTCCCTTACCCAGGGTACTCTGGATATCAAGACGGCTTTCATGGTGATTCACCGCGTGTTTCACAATCGCCAGCCCCAGGCCGCTCCCCCCCGTCTGCCGCGATCGCGCTTTATCCACCCGGTAGAAGCGCTCGGTCAGGCGCGGAATATGCTCCGGGGCGATCCCCGGCCCGTTATCCTCCACGCTAAACTCGGCGCCTGCCGGCGTATGCTGCCAGCGCACCACGATATCCGTTCCTTCCGGCGTATGGTTTACCGCGTTGTACACCAGGTTGGAGATGGCGCTACGTAGTTCATCCTCGCTGCCCAGCACCTTCAGCGTGTTGTCGACGTCAAAGGTCAGCTGATGTTTTTTATGGCTTAACGTCTGCGCTTCACGCTCGACGACGCGCAGCATCATTGGCACATCAATGGTGTCATTCAGCGCAAGAGAAGGCGCCGCTTCAATCTTTGACAGCGTCAGCAGCTGCTTCACCAGCCCTTCCATACGGTGCGTTTGCTCGCGCATCGTATGCAGCGCTTTTTCACGCGGCGCGCCTTCCAGGGTTTGCTCCTGCATCATCTCCAGGTAGCCCTGCAGCACGGTCAACGGGGTGCGTAGTTCGTGGCTGACGTTGGCGAAGAAGTTACGACGCGCCCCTTCCAGCTGGTGCATCTGGGTGACGTCGCGCGCCACCATCAGCCACTGGCGATCGCTGTAGGGCATCACGCGGATTTCCAGATGGCGACCGTTATTCAGCTTCAGATTGTGGGGACGGGTGAAATCACGCTTTTTCAGATACAGCGTGAACTCGGGATAACGCAGAAGGTTAAGGATGTTCTGACCATTGTCGTCCGGCCAGCGCAGACCCAGCAGCTGTTGCGCAAGCCCGTTACACCAGAAAATAGTTCCTTCTTCTGTCGTCAAGATCACCGCATCCGGCAGCGACTCTGCGCCGCTGCGAAAGCGTTTGATCAGGCTTCCCAGCTCGCGGCGACGCTTTTTATTACGCATCTGCATCTGGTGCAGGCCGTACAGCAGCGGCTCCCAGCTGCCGCTTCCCGGCGGCGGGGTCATACTGCGGTCCACCCACAGCCACCAGGAGAGACGCAGCAGGTTCCAGAAATGCCAGGCTAACAGCCCGGTGACCGCCGCCAGCAGAAACCACGGCAGATGCCCAAGTAAGGCCCCCAGAAGAAGGGCCGGAATACAGCATAAGATCAGTTCAAAGACGAGCCTTTTCCATGACAGACGTTCCAGCACGCGTCACACTCCTGTCATTATTCAGAAACGGGTCGAGAAACGATAACCCGTACCGCGGACCGTCTGTACCATGCGATCGTGGCCGCTCAGTTCCAGCGCTTTTCGCAGGCGGCGGATATGTACGTCAACCGTCCGGTCTTCGACATACACGTTAGTTCCCCAGACGTTATTCAGCAACTGCTCGCGGCTGTAAACGCGTTCCGGATGGGTCATAAAGAAGTGCAGGAGTTTAAATTCGGTAGGCCCCATGTCGAGGGGATTTTCGCCGGTCATCACGCGGTGTGACGTTGGGTCAAGGCTGAGGCCCTGCATCTCGATCACCTCTTCGACCGCCATCGGGGAAATACGGCGCATGACGGCCTTAATGCGGGCAACCAGCTCTTTCGGGGAGAAAGGCTTGGTAATGTAATCGTCCGCGCCGGTCTCCAGACCGCGCACGCGATCCTCTTCCTCTCCGCGCGCTGTGAGCATCACCACCGGGATGTCGCGGGTCAGCGCTTCACGCTTCAGATGTTTGATAAACTGCAGTCCGGAGCCGCCGGGCAACATCCAGTCAAGCAGAATCAGATCGGGCCAGGGTTCATTCAGCTGGTTCACCGCGCTGTCATAATCTTCCGCTTCAACCGGCTGGAAGCCATTTTGTTCGAGCACGAAGCACACCATTTCACGAATTGGAGCTTCATCTTCTACGACCAGAATACGTCTCGCCATACTTTGCCCTGTCTTATCTTATTTAAGTTACAAGTTTGTAATGCGGCGCCATTATGCGTCAGATTTATGACAGATTTATGAAAAACAGTACCACTATAAATGGCAAACTGTTGTTTTATTACAGCGGTTATTTTCCTTTCCCTGACAGTTTATAATCGCCCGCATCGTTTTTCGCCACGGATCTCCTATGCGCATACTTCACACCTCGGACTGGCATCTGGGTCAAAATTTTTACAGCAAAAGCCGTGCGGCTGAACATGAAGCGTTCCTGAACTGGCTTCTGGAAACGGCCCAGGCGCACGAGGTGGATGCCATTATTGTGGCGGGTGACATCTTTGATACCGGTTCGCCGCCGAGCTATGCGCGTGAACTGTATAACCGCTTCGTGGTGAACCTGCAGCAGACCGGCTGTCATCTGGTGATTGTCGCCGGTAACCATGACTCCGTCGCCACGCTCAATGAATCCCGCGACATCCTGGCGTTTCTCAATACCACCGTGGTCGCCAGCGCCGGGCACGCGCCGCAGATCCTGAAAAAACGCGACGGGTCGCCGGGCGCGGTACTGTGTCCGATTCCCTTTTTACGTCCGCGCGACATCGTGCAAAGCCAGGCGGGACTGTCGGGCGCGGAAAAGCAGCAGCATTTATTGCAGGCCATCACCGACTATTATCACCAGCAGCACGCGGAAGCCTGTGCCCTGCGCGGTGAACAGGCCATTCCGGTCATTGCCACCGGGCACCTCACTACCGTCGGGGCCAGCAAAAGTGACGCAGTCCGCGAGATCTATATCGGTACGCTGGACGCCTTTCCGGCGCAAAACTTCCCGCCCGCGGACTACATCGCGCTCGGGCACATTCACCGCGCCCAGGTCATCGGCGGCTGCGAGCATATCCGCTACTGTGGCTCCCCTATTTCGCTCAGCTTCGATGAAACCGGAAAAGCCAAATCCGTGCATCTGGTGAGCTTTAATGAGGGCAAACTCAGCGCCGTCGAGACGCTGGAAGTGCCGGTCACCCAGCCGCTGGCGGTGCTGAAGGGCGATCTGGCTGCCATCACCGCCCAGCTTGAGCAGTGGCGCGGCGCTGAGCTTAACCCGCCCGTCTGGCTGGATATTGAAATCACCACCGATGACTACCTGCACGATATGCAGCGGAAAATTCAGGCGCTGACCGAAGAGTTGCCGGTTGAGGTGCTGCTGGTGCGCCGCAGCCGCGAGCAGCGCGAGAAAATTCTGCTCGGTGCCCAGCGCGAAACGCTTAGCGAATTGCGCGTAGAAGAGGTATTCGAGCGCCGACTGTCGCAGGAAGAGCTCAATGATGCGAAGCGCGTCAGGCTCAACGAGCTGTTCAGCCATACTCTGCACGCCCTCAATGACGAGGAAGAAAACGCATGAAAATTCTGAGCCTGCGCCTGAAAAATCTCAACTCCCTCAAGGGCGAGTGGAAAATTGTCTTCACTGCGGAGCCTTTTGCCAGCAACGGCCTGTTTGCCATCACTGGCGCAACCGGCGCGGGTAAAACCACCATGCTCGATGCCATCTGCCTGGCGCTCTACCACGAAACCCCGCGCCTGAATAAGGTCTCTCAGGCGCAAAACGATCTGATGACGCGCGATACCGCCGAGTGCCTGGCGGAAGTGGAATTTGAGGTGAAAGGCGTTGCCTATCGCGCATTCTGGAGCCAGAACCGGGCGCGCAACCAGCCGGACGGGAACTTGCAGGCACCGCGCGTGGAACTGGCCCGCTGCGAGGATGGCAAGATTCTGGCCGATAAGGTGTCGGATAAACTGGAGCAAACCGCGGCGCTCACCGGGCTGGACTACGGCCGTTTTACCCGCTCAATGCTGCTCTCGCAGGGGCAATTTGCCGCCTTCCTGAATGCCAAACCGGCTGACCGCGCAGAACTGCTGGAAGAACTCACCGGCACCGAAATCTACGGCCAGATTTCCGCGATGGTGTTTGAGAAACACAAAGCCGCCCGCAGCGTGCTGGAAAAATGCGAGGCGCAGGCGGCGGGTGTCGTGCTGCTCAGCGAAGAACAACAGCAGCAGTTGCAGCAAAGTTTGCAGGCACTTACTGACGAAGAGAAAACCCTGCTGGCCCAGCAGCAAAGCCAACAGAAAAATTTTCAGTGGCTTACGCGTCATGACGAGCTCGTGCGGGAGCAGCAGCGCGTTACCGCCCTGCAGCAGCAGGCGCAACAGGCGCAGGCGAACGCGGCGCCGGAACTGGCAAAACTCCAGCTTGCCCAGCCCGCCGCCCAGCTTCGTCCGCTCTGGGAGCATCAGCAGGAGCAAACCGCACGTCTGACGCAAACCCAGCAGCGAATTAACGAAGTAAATACTCGCTTACAGACCAAAACTGCACTGCGCGCTCGGATCCGCAATACCGCCCTGCGTACCCATGAGCGGCTACAGGCCGAACTGACGGCGCTGGGACAGTGGCTGGCGGAGAATGAGCGTTATCGCCTGCTGGGCCAGGAAATTGCCGGCTGGCGCGCCCAGTTCTCACAGCTAAACCGTGAAAAAAGTCAGCTCGTCGCGCTTGCTGCGCGGATGACTGAGCTACGTCAGAAGCTGGCTGAGATGCCGGAAAATACGCTGACGCTGACGGCGGATGAGGTCAGCGCGGCCATGGAGCAGCAGTCCCGGTCCCGTACGCTGCGCCAGCAGCTGACGTCGCTGCATGCCCGCTATCAGCCGCTGCAAAAGCGCCTGAGCCAGAACGGTGAAAGCGTGCAGAAAGCCCAGGCGGAGCAGAGCAAGCTCAATGAAACCCTGGCGCTGCGCCGCCAGCAGTACAAAGAGAAACACCAGCACTATCTGGACCTGAAAGCCCTGTGCGAACGCGAAGCGACGATTAAAAATCTGGAAAGCTATCGCTCACAGCTTGAGGCAGGCAAACCCTGCCCGCTGTGCGGCTCCCACGAGCATCCTGCCGTGGAGACCTACCGGTCGCTTGAGCTGACGGATAACCAGCGTCGCCGTGATGTACTCGAAAAAGAGGTCGCCGCGCTTAAGGAGGAAGGCCTGCTGGTGCTGGGACAGGTTAATGCCCTGGCTCAGCAGATCCAGCGTGAGACAGACGAAGCGCAGGCCTTGTCTCAGGAAGAGCAAGCGCTCACTAAAGCGTGGCTGGAGGCATGCGCGTCTTTGAATATCGCATTGAATATTCAGGAGGATATCGCGCCATGGCTGAACGAGCAGGAACACTACGAGCGCCAGCTTTACCAGCTCAGCCAGCGTCTGAACCTGCAAAACCAGCTGAACGAGCAGGAAGCGCAGGAACGCCAGTATCAGCAGCAGCGCACCGCAACGCGCCAGGCGCTGGAACATACCCTTCTCGCGCTCTCGCTTAGCGTTCCCGAAGAGGGCAATGAAGCCGACTGGCTGCACGCCCGCGAAGCGGAATTTGCCCACTGGCAGGAGAAGCAAACGCAGCACGGCGTGCTTCAGGAACGCGTGAGCGCGCTGAAGCCGCTGCTCGACACGCTTCCGGCAACACACGGTGAAGAGGCTGAACCGGCCATTCCTGATGACTGGCGCGACATCCACAATGAATGCGTGTCGCTGCAAAGCCAGCTCGCCGCCCTGCAGCAGCAGGAGGCGCTGGAGCGCGAGCGCCTGCAGCAATCGCAGACGCAGTTCACCGCGGCGCTCTCCGCAAGCTGTTTTGCCGATCGGGATGCATTCCTTGCCGCGCTGCTGGATGACGATGCTATTCGCCGCCTCGAACAGCTGAAACAGTCGCTGGAAAACCAGATACAGCAGGCCGCGGCCCTTTCCGGCCAGGCTAATCAGCAGCTGCAGGCGCACCTTGCGCTGCGCCCGGAAGAACTTGACGCGGATGCGTCTACCCTGCAAAGCCAGCTGCAGCAGCTGGCGCAACGGCTTCGTGAGAACACCACGCATCAGGGCGAGATCCGCCAGCAGCTTAAGCAGGACAGCGATAACCGCCAGCATCAGCAGGCGTTAATGCTGCAAATTGAAGAGGCCGCGCGCCAGACCGACGACTGGGGCTATCTCAACGCGCTGATCGGCTCCAGCACCGGCGACAAGTTCCGCAAGTTCGCTCAGGGGCTGACGCTGGATAACCTGGTCTGGCTCGCAAACCAGCAGCTTAACCGCCTGCACGGCCGTTATCTCCTACAGCGTAAGGCCAGCGAGGCGCTGGAGCTGGAAGTGGTCGACACCTGGCAGGCCGATGCGGTGCGCGATACGCGCACGCTCTCCGGCGGCGAGAGCTTCCTGGTGAGCCTTGCGCTGGCGTTAGCGCTTTCTGACCTGGTCAGTCACAAAACGCGGATTGATTCCCTGTTCCTGGATGAGGGATTCGGCACGCTCGACAGTGAAACGCTGGATACCGCGCTGGATGCGCTCGACGCGCTGAACGCCACCGGGAAAACCATCGGGGTGATTAGCCACGTCGAGGCGATGAAAGAGCGCATTCCGGTGCAGATCAAGGTGAAGAAGATCAACGGACTGGGGTATAGCAGGCTGGACAGGGAGTTTGCGGTGGGGTGAGTGTTGGGTCGATTCGGTCTGGTGCCCTCTCCCTGGCCCTCTAAACATCAAAAACGGCAACGCAAGTTGCCGTTTTGCGTTTATTGCGGCCATAACCACGCCGCGCCGCGCACGCCGCTGGAGTCGCCATGGACGGCTTTGCGGATCGGGGTTTCGCACTCGCCGCCGAAGACCCACTGTTTCAGCAGATTTGGTACCGTGGCGTACAGCCGGTCAACGTTGCTCATGCCACCGCCGAGCACAATCACGTCCGGATCGAGAATGTTCACTACGTGCGCCAGCGATTTCGCCAGACGCATTTCGTAGCGGCTAAGCGCCAGTTCGGCCACCGGATCCTGTTCTTCCACCAAACGCATAATCTCGTTCCCCTTGAGCGGCTGGCCGCTCAGGCGGTGGTAGTCGGTTGCAAAACCGGTGCCGGAGATAAAGGTCTCAATACAGCCCTGCTTGCCGCAGTAGCACGGCACCTCGGCGCGGTATTTGAGTTCATCTTCATCCATCCACGGCAGCGGGTTGTGCCCCCACTCACCCGCCGTGCCGTTGCCGCCGATATGTGAACGTCCGCCAAAGGCCACGCCCGCGCCGCAGCCGGTACCGATAATCACCGCAAACACGGTCTGCGCTCCTGCGGCTGCACCGTCAACGGCCTCTGAGACCGCCAGGCAGTTAGCGTCATTCGCCAGACGCACTTCCCGGTTCAGACGCTGGCTCAAATCCTTATCAAACGGCTGACCGTTGAGCCAGGTAGAGTTGGCGTTTTTCACCACACCCGTATAAGGCGAAATGGAGCCGGGGATCCCCATCCCGACCGTGCCCCTCTCGCCCGTCGCCTGCTCGGCCATATCAACCAGCCGGGCAATCGTCTCGATCGTCTGGTGATAATCATCGCGCGGCGTCGGCAGACGGTGGCGGAACAGCTGTTCCCCCTGCTCGCTTAATGCGATGACTTCTGTTTTGGTGCCGCCCAAATCAATCCCAATACGCACAAGACTCTCCTCATTATTTTGATTATCAACAGAGTAGAAGCACGCTTCCCGATTAGCAATGCAAGCGATGCGACAATTCGTTATCATGCCCGCTGATTTAACGACAAGGCCGTGGAAATTATCATGCTGTGGTTCAAAAATTTGATGGTTTACCGTCTCAGCCGCGACGTCTCGCTGCGCGCAGAAGAGATGGAAAAACAGTTAGCCGCTTATAGCTTTTCCCCTTGCGGTAGCCAGGATATGGCGAAAACCGGTTGGGTTCCGCCAATGGGTTCACAAAGCGATGCACTGACCCACGCCAGCAGCACGGGTCAAATCATCGTCTGCGCCCGCAAAGAAGAGAAAATTCTGCCCACGCCGGTGGTTAAGCAGGCGCTTGAAGCAAAAATTTTCAAGCTGGAAGCCGAGCAGGGCCGCAAGCTGAAGAAAACCGAAAAAGACTCGCTGAAAGATGAAGTGCTGCACTCTCTGCTGCCGCGCGCCTTCAGCCGCTTCAGCCAGACGATGATGTGGATCGATACCGTTAACGGGCTGATCATGGTGGACTGCGCCAGCGCCAAAAAAGCGGAAGATACGCTGGCCCTGCTGCGTAAAAGCATCGGCTCTTTACCGGTCGTACCGCTGGCGCTGGAAACGCCGATTGAGCTGACCCTGACCGAGTGGGTCCGCAGCGGTACCGCGGCGCAAGGTTTCCAGATTCTGGACGAAGCCGAGCTGAAAGCCCTGCTGGAAGATGGCGGCGTGATCCGCGCGAAAAAGCAGGATCTGGTGAGCGACGAGATCGCCGTACACATTGAAGCGGGCAAAGTGGTCACCAAACTGGCGCTCGACTGGCAGCAGCGCATTCAGTTCGTGATGTGCGACGACGGTTCCGTGAAGCGTCTGAAGTTCTGCGACGAGCTGCGCGATCAAAACGAAGATATCGACCGGGAAGATTACGCCCAGCGCTTTGACGCGGACTTTATCCTGATGACCGGCGAACTGGCCGCGTTAATTCAGAATCTGGTGGAAGGTCTCGGCGGCGAAGCGCAGAGATAATTTCCCCTCACCCTGATCCTCTCCCCTAAGGGGAGAGGAAAGACGATTATTTCAGGTAGCGGCACAGATAAGAGGTCGGTTCAGCGACCTGCAAATGAAATTCGCTGTGGCCAGGGACGTTGAAAACTTGCCCGGCAGCGTAAACTTTCCATTCCGTTTCACCCGGCAGTAAGACGTTCAGCGCGCCGCTGACCACCGTCATCTCTTCCGCTTCCGCCGTGCCAAAGGTGTATTCCCCTTCAGCCATAACGCCCACACTGGCGCGGCCAGTGCTGCTGCTGGTAAAACCGATGGATTTCACTTTACCGGAAAAGTATTCGTTACTTTGAAGCATGAACTGGCCCTTATATTAAGAGATAAAAATTCACTATAGGGGCCATGCTCATCACCTGTCACGCAAAATCATTACGTCAGAAGTTCTGAGGCCAGGCGAGCCATCAGAACGTTGGATAACAGCACCGGCACGTCCAGCGCCTTTTGCAGTAAATCCCGGTGATGCTGGTGAAAACCAAGACAGTCCAGAATCAATACATCCGCCCCTCTCTCCAGCAGCTCCTTCCCGGCAGCAATGAGTTTAGCCTCGCTGTCCCAGAAGGGGTTTGCCAGCGCATACAGGGGCGTTTTTTCGAGCACGTGCCACTTTGCTTCCTGGTTGTCCATAAGCTCCTCGATGGGCACAATGACCCCCACCTGATGCCCGTCAACAATGGAGGCTACCAGCGGAGGAATAATGCGCATCGGCTCAAGCAAAATCGCATTGCGCGCGATGAGCCCCTTAATGGGGGCGGTGCTCATCAGCAAAATAACGTCATATTGCTGATTATCGAGTACTTCTATTACTGCCTGCAGCGAACGCTCAATTTTCTGCCGAGAAACATGCGCCAGTTTACCGTCGCTTAATAACGTCGCCAGGGGATCCTCCCCCGCCTCTACAGCGTAGTCTTCCATGACCTCTTCCCGGCTCATCTTACCCAGCAGGCTGAGATGCGTGATCTGTTGTTCAGATACATGCTCGGTTAAGAGCGGTAACACTTCGCTTACAGGGACCACACCAATGGTGAGGATCGCCAACGTTGCCTTCATCTTCTTCGCCTTCCATCACTACAAAAACGTATACACAGGTACAGGCTCTCTACGCTGTACAGTTCGTTTTTTCAACAAAACAGCACCAAGCGTAGCAGGCGATCTCTGCCCTGAAATGTAAAGATCGCCTGCCGATAACGGAGCTACCTGTAATAACTAAATATTAACTCCTGCTTAACATTTGCGATGAGTAAAAAGTGTGATTCAGGCACGGTATTGGAGCGTTTAGGAAAACATTCACGACTTTTCGGGATCTTCGTAGCGCCGTTTGGCATCCAGCGCTTCCTGTTCAGTCTCATGTTCACTGATCAGCGAGTCCGGTTTGGGGTGATCGGCACGCAGCTGATACCAGGTGACGGTCTGGTCGCCATTGCCTTTTTCAACGGTAACAATACGTGCTTCGCGCGGATAGGGAGGTCTGGTTGGCATAGCTCATCCTTTTTTTATGTCTGAGCTATCAGTATAGACGGCGGTTAGCTGGCACACGCCAGACGCAGGGCGGTAATAATCTGAATTACCACATCTTCCGGGGCCGCAGAGGCATCCACAACATGGTGTGCCGCTTCACGGTAGAGGGCATCACGCTCGGCCAGCACTTCGCTCACCTCTTCGCTGAGCGGTCGTGACGTCAGCGCCGGGCGTTGTCCCTCTTCAGGAAATGCTTCAAGTCGCCCTACCAGGGCCGCCACCGGCGCGCAGAGATAGATCACAATGCCTTTTTCGCGCATAAAGTGACGATTACATTCGGCCAGAACAATACCGCCTCCCGTCGCAATGACGGCTGACGGCGTGGTGACCGCTTTCAGCGCGGCCGTTTCGCGGGCGCGAAAGCTTTCCCATCCCTCTTGCTCCACGATGTCTGCGATGGTTTTGCCGGCCTCGGTCTGCAGCCAGTGGTCGGTATCAACAAACTGACGATGACATGCGCGTGCCAGTTCCACGCCAACGGTGGTTTTCCCACAGCCGCGGGGGCCAACTAAAAAGATGGGTTGGGTCATAGCCAGGTGTTCCCCTTGATGCCGAATGGCTGAAGAGCGTAAAGAAATAATTGCAGAAGATGTGTCGAATACTTTACTGCAAAGCGGTACGGGATGACAACCCTGTGGAGGCCACACTGTACCACATATTGACAATAATTATCATTACGCCGTACGGCGCTTCACTTCCAGCAGCCATTTATCCAGTTCGGCAGCAAACTGCTGGCGATCGCGCTGGGACAGGCTGTCCGGTCCACCGGTCTGCACGCCGCTGGCCCGCATCGTATCCATAAAATCACGCATAGTGAGTTTTTCCCGGATGGTTGAAGGCGAATAACGCTCGCCGCGCGGATTGAGCGCCGCCGCCCCTTTCTCCAGCACTTCCGCCGCCAGCGGAATATCGGCGGTGATGACCAGATCTTCCGCGCTGCACAGACGAACAATTTCATTATCCGCCACGTCGAACCCGGCCGGCACGCGGAGGGAGCGGATGAACCGCGAAGGCGGGACGCGAATATTCTGGTTCGCCACCAGCGTCAGCGGCATCTGAACGCGCTCGGCGGCGCGGAATAAAATCTCTTTAATCACATTCGGACACGCGTCCGCATCAACCCAAATCGCCATGTTGTCTCCCCATAATGACTCTGCCGACTATTGTCGCCTGCATTTCGTTGTTAAGCTATCAATCAGAGAAAACAACGCATAATGACGGAGAATCATGATGGACAAGAAAATCGGGTTTATCGGCTGCGGTAACATGGGCAAAGCCATCCTGGGCGGCCTGATCGCCAGCGGGCAGGTTCTGCCGGGTCAGATTTGGGTTTATACCCCGTCACCGGATAACGTCGCCGCGTTGCGCGATCAATACGGGATCAACGCCGCCGAAAGCGCGCAGGAGGTGGCCCAGGTTGCCGATATCGTCTTTGGTGCCGTTAAGCCGAACATCATGATCAAAGTGTTAAGCGACATCACCTCCAGCCTGAATAAAGAGACGCTGGTCGTGTCGATTGCCGCAGGCGTGACGCTCGATCAGCTGGCGCGCGCGCTGGGCCACGATCGTAAAATCGTCCGCGCGATGCCGAATACCCCCTCACTGGTCAACGCCGGTATGACCTCCGTCACCCCTAACGCGCTGGTGACTTCAGAAGAGGTGGCGGACGTGCTAAACATTTTCCGCTGCTTCGGCGAGGCGGAAGTGATTGCAGAATCCATGATCCATCCGGTGGTCGGCGTGAGCGGTTCAGCCCCCGCGTACGTTTTCATGTTTTTAGAAGCGATGGCGGATGCCGCCGTGCTTGGCGGTATGCCGCGCGCGCAGGCGTATAAATTCGCCGCGCAGGCAGTGATGGGCTCCGCCAAAATGGTGCTGGAGACCGGTAAACACCCGGGTGAACTGAAGGATATGGTCTGCTCCCCGGCCGGTACCACCATCGAAGCGGTGCGGGTGCTGGAAGAACGCGGGTTCCGTTCTGCGGTTATCGAAGCGATGGCAAAATGCATGGAAAAGTCAGAGAAGCTGAGTAAATCCTGATGTCTGGCCGGGCGTCAGGCGGCCACTTCGGTGCGGCCGCGCCCGGCATTTTTCGCCTTATACAGCGCCACATCTGCCGCCTTCAACCATTCCCGATAGTGTACAAACTGCGGCCCCCAGGGGGCCACGCCCACGCTGATGCGCAGAGGCTCCTTCGGTGCGCAGGGTAACGACAGCGTTTCCAGCCGCGCGTGAACCCGCGACATGACGGCGATGGCGCTTTCAGCGGCCGTCTGGGACATAATCACCGCGAACTCATCCCCGCCAAACCGGCCTATCGCATCGCCTGACCGTACCGACATCTGAAGCTGGCGGGTAATGGCCACGATGGCCTTGTCGCCTGCGTCGTGCCCCCAGGTATCGTTGATGTTTTTAAAGTGGTCGATATCAATCAGCAATATCGTGGCGGTGCAGTGGCTCCGGCGACAGTGCTCAAATTCATTGCGCAGCAGCATTTCCCAATGTCGGCGGTTAAAGACCCCGGTCATACCGTCACGGGTGCTCATCATTTCCAGCCGCCGCTTATGTTCCGTCAGCCTGACGGCCGTTCGATGGCTAAGCCAGGCAAACAGCATGGGATAAAGCATAAGGACAGGAAGCGTTAAGCCCCACTCCAGCGCCCCCGGATTAAAGGGCTGCGCTCTGCCAGCAAGCGGTAACGTAAGCAGCGCAGTAAGCAGGGTGAGCACGATCCCCGCGATAAAAAGGCGGCAGCCGCCAGAGCCCATCATGTTCATCCCCACCATCATCACCAGCGCCGCAGTGGGTAATACATACATCCCCATCACGCCGATCCAGACCCCGGCGATAACGGCATCCATCTTGAGGTTAAAAATTTCCTGCTGATGAGGTGAAGCGGCGCGGCAGGATAACTGCCAGGCAAAGTGCGGCCAGATGAATGCCCACCCCACCAGCAACAACCACCAGCCGCCGGGTAAAAAATGGCTGACCAGAATTTCCGCCACCGGGACAAACATCGCCGCCAGCCCGACAACGCGCGCCAGCCGGGCTCGCCTGGCAAACTGGGTGCCGGTACGGTGAGGGTCATCCTGAGAAAGGGTTAAACTCCACTCTTCCCGAATGCGCTTTTTGTAGTAATAAATGTCATCATTCATCATTTTTGGGAATATTCTGAAACATTTTCCCAAATTATAGAGAGGGGGACTGCGGGGAAAGTATGAAATTTCGGGTGAGCCGCCGGAGCCGCTCACCCGTTAGAACTACACTTTTTTCTTCAGGCAGGCACTCATGAACTTGCTGCGATCGTCGCCCTTGAGTGACTGTTCGGTTGCTTTCGCATTACACTCGCGCATTTTTTGCTGCTGCGGCGTCAGGCTTTTTTCGCCGGGTTTCGCGGCGCCGTTTTTCAGGCAGTCGCTCATGTAGGTTTTACGTGCATCCCCCTTCAGACTCTGGGACGTCGCCTGTTGATTACAGGTGGTCATGCGTTGCTGTTGCGGCGTTAATGTTTTTTCTTCCGCGTTCGCCGAGGAGATCAGGAACAGGCCGGAGAGCAGAGTAACCAGTAATGTTGTTTTCATTGCACCATCCTTTTGTGAACATTCCCTGTAAGTCTGGTTCGTGACAGGAAAAAAACCACCCGGCAGATGTGATTTCGGCCGGGAATTTATCATTTCAGTTCCAGCACGCAGGAATTGACGGTATTGGCCTAAATGGCCGGGGTAATTAACAGGGAATGTAACGCGCTAAAAAGCGCGCTCTGTTTCAATTTATTTTCTTCATGTACAAATACAAAAATAAAACAGAGCGACTCCAGGCATCCTGCATGACAATCCTATGACATGTCAGTAACGGCTTAACTGCGCGGATGCCTCAACAGCTTCTTTACGTATTGCTGCAGCAACTCGGCATCCTCTGGCGGAACCTGCGTATCGGGCCGCGCCTTATCCAGCGCTCCTTCAATGCTTTCAATTAACGCCTGCTGATCCGATGTTGCCATCTGCCGCAGCAGCGCGGTGACAACTATTTCCAGCGCTTCGACCTGGGCGACCAGCTCTTTCGACTCCTCTTCCTTTTGTGCAAGCTTAACCAGCAACTCAGCAATGAGATTTTTCATCGTGCTATTTCCTTATGGGATTTCCTCTGAAATTAACACCAGGAATGAAATATGCAAAGCGGAGAAAAGTATTATCTTATGCAAAAGTGACATTGCCGCCAAATTAGCGCAGCGATCTTTTCAGCGAAACGTTTTTCTATAAAAAAACGTCGCATTTTGTTATATAAAAATGCGGCTACCATAAGAATATATAATACATCTGCAAAAAGGTTATTTCGCTGATTTCGCTTCCGCTATTTGTCTGCGGCGACGCAGGGCAATAGCCAGCTGGATAATATTGATTAAAACGACAATCGCCGTCGCGGCAAATACCCAGCGAAAACCCGCCATTGCAGAAACGGACGCACCAATAAGCGGACCGGCGACGTTGCCTAAATACATAAACGACTGGTTATAGCCAAAAATACGTCCCGTGACCTGATCGCTGGAATATTTGACCAGCAATGTCTGTACGGCGGGCAACATAGCGCCATCCGCAAAGCCGAGTAAAAACCGCAGCACGCCCAGCTGAAGCGGAGAGGTAACAAACGACATGGCGAAAAAGAGCACCACCGCAAAAATCAGCGTCGCCATCAGGATGCGCGCCGTGCCGATCCTGTCGCCCAGTTTTCCCAGACGCGGGGCAGAGATCAGCGCGGAGACGCCCGGCACGGCGGCAATCATGCCGCTGAGAAAGGCGATATTGTTGCTGTCCGGCTCCATCGACTTGATAAACAGCGCCAGAATCGGGCCGACCGAACCGTTGCAGAGCTGGATCACCATGGTGGTGACAAACAGGCTAATTACGAGTCCCGGGTATGGCAGCGAGGCGAAGACGGCCTTACCGCTCAGGCGCTCAGATTTACTGATAACGGGGCGGCCCCCCTCTTTGATAAGAAAGAGCGTAACCAGAAAGCTGATCACCAGCAGGATTGCGGTGATGATGAATACCGCGCGCAGACCGACATGGTCAGCCAGAAAGCCTCCCAGCAGCGGGCCGCCGATAACGCCGCTGATCTGGGCGGTGGAGAGCGTACTCAGCGCCCAGCCGCTGCGCTCGCGCGGCACTTGAGAGGCAACCAGCGCCATGGCGTTGGGAATATACCCGGACGTCAGCCCCATCACCGCCCGCAGGAAAAACAGCTGCCAGACGTTGGTGGCGAAGGCCTGGAGCAGAATAGCAATCGCCATCCCGAGGGAGGCGCGCAGCAGCATCAGCTTGCGCCCTTTCCGATCCGCCAGGCTGCCCCACATCGGTGACACAATGGCGGAGACCAGAAACGTGACGCTGAACGTCAGCCCGGACCACATGGACAGCGCTTCGTGGGAGCTGACCCCCAGCTGTGACACGTACAGCGGCAGGAACGGCAGGATCTGGCTGATGGCAAGCCCGGTGAAGAAGCAGCCGAACCAGACCGAGATGAGATTAACTTTCCAGGATTCCATACAGAAATAGTCTTCATTTTTAGGCGAATTCGCCGTCAGATTAGCAAGTTACGCGTCTTAACGTCGCACCAGAGATGCGGCCTCGCTGACTTTGGTGTTTTATCTTCCCAGTCATCATATTTGTGAAATAAGTCACAATTCATCCATTTTCTGGCGGAAGATTATGCTTCAGCGGCAGAGACCAAAGCCGCGCATTCCCAGATGAAAATGGCTGGCGTGCGCCGCGTTATATTCCGGCCCAAGACCGTTTCCGTAGTAACCGCAGCTTGCCGCCAGCAGAGCCTTCAGCCAGGGCTGCGTTCTTGCCGATTTCCAGCCGTTAAGTACCGTAACGCGCTCTCCGTTCGCCAGCCGAAAAGCGGCGATATCCAGCGCCTCTGCCGTGGCATGCTCGCTGCGCCGCGCATCGGGCCGGTGGTAGATATTGCGGCAGGCAAAGCTGCCGAGGTGCTCAATGCGCGTCAGTTCACTGCCGGTAAAGCGTTTAGTCAGGGGCCGGGCCTGCTGGCTGACAAACAGGGCTGAGCTGAGCGCCAGCGGACAGCTGGCAAGAAAACTGCCGTTCAGGCTCACCGGGCCAAAGTCACGCACGCGCACGACGTTGTTCAGCGGGCATTCCCCGCCGCTGTCAGCGACCGCCTGCGTGCGGATCAGTTTTTTTTGATTAGCCTGCGCTAACAGGCTCGCGCAGGCTTCGGGCGTTAAGCGTCGCAGCTTATATTGGGTAATGCGGCCAGGCGGGTCGTCCAGGTTCAGCGGCGTGAAAGGGTTGTAGTAAGACGGCAGCCAGCGATAGCCCGCCGTTGCGATTGCCCCAAGGATGAAAATGGTCAGCAGCGTTTTTCCTTTCACTCTCCCCCCTCACTGTTCCCCAAAACATTATGGCAGAAGGCCGCGAAACCCGCAGGGCATCGTGGTATGTTATTGGCTTTTCGTCAGACTGGAAGAGAGTGAGATGGCAAAGCAGCGCGTAGGTATTGTCTTTGGGGGAAAATCAGCGGAGCACGAGGTGTCATTGCAATCGGCTAAAAATATCGTCGATGCGATCGATAAAAGCCGTTTCGACGTGGTGCTGTTGGGCATTGATAAACAGGGCCAGTGGCATGTTAACGATGCCAGCCAGTATCTGCTGAATGCCCACGATCCGGCACACATCGCCCTTAATCCTTCGGAAATTAGCGTCGCCACCGTACCCGGCGTCGTGAAGGGTCAGCTCATCGACGCCGGCAACGCGCAGGCTCTCGCCCAGATCGACGTAGTCTTCCCCATCGTGCACGGCACCCTCGGCGAAGACGGTTCCCTGCAGGGAATGTTACGCATGGCCAACCTGCCGTTCGTGGGCTCGGACGTGCTGGGCTCCGCCGCCTGCATGGACAAAGACGTCACCAAACGCCTGCTGCGCGATGCCGGGCTGAATATCGCGCCGTTCGTGACGCTCACCCGCGCCAACCGCGACAAGCACAGCTTCGCGCAAATTAGCGCTGAACTGGGTCTGCCGCTGTTTGTGAAGCCAGCCAACCAGGGCTCCTCCGTGGGCGTAAGCAAAGTCACCACCGAAACAGAGTTCACGCAAGCCGTCCGTCTGGCGTTTGAGTTCGACCATAAAGTGGTGGTTGAGCAGGGGATCAAAGGCCGCGAAATTGAGTGCGCGGTGCTGGGCAACGATTTCCCACAGGCCAGCACCTGCGGTGAAGTGGTCTTAAACAGCGACTTCTACTCGTACGACACCAAATACATTGATGATAAAGGCGCCCAGGTTGTTGTTCCTGCGGAAATCGATCCGGCCATCAACGATAAGATCCGGGCGATCGCCATTCAGGCCTATCAGACGCTCGGCTGCAGCGGCATGGCGCGCGTGGACGTGTTCCTGACGCCGGAGAACGAGGTGGTGATCAATGAAATCAACACGCTGCCGGGTTTCACCAATATCAGCATGTATCCAAAACTGTGGCAGGCCAGCGGGCTTGGCTACTCTGAGCTGATCACCCGCCTGATCGAGCTGGCGCTGGAGCGTCATGCCGCCGACAGCGCCCTGAAAAGTTCCGTTAACGGCTAATCGGCACCCTTAGCCGTCTCCTCCGCTGTCGTCTCTTCCGGACGGCGGCGGATTATCAGCCCTGCCAGCCAGAAACTGATTACCCAGGTCACCAGGCCCACGGCATAGGTTTGCCAGCCTTTCGCTTCAAATCCCAACAGCCCCACGACGCCGTTAAGAATAAAGATCAGCCCGATAGCAAAGGCGTAGTAGTGCCAGTCACGGCGAAGTTTGGACGTGAGCTTCATAACAACTCCGGCAGGAAAAAAAGACATCCTCTCACAGTTTCACCGCCAGGTCTGTGGCAGATGCGGAAATTCTGAAATGCGGTGCAGTTTCATTTAAGTTAACAAATTGTGACATGCTGCAGAAATCAACAATCCAGGAGAAATCCTGAGCGAAAATTACCACGATTCTGATATTGACAAATGCGATGACCTGTCAAACTCACCCCGTAAGACGCGTATTAAAACAGAGTGATATTTCGGGAGGTCAACATGGCTGACTTTACATTGTCGAAACCGATTTTTGGCGGCAAACCAAAAACCTCCACGGCGGGTAATATCGCGTATGCCCTGTTTGTCCTGTTCTGCTTCTGGGCTGGCTCCCAGCTGCTTAATATGCTGGTGCACGCGCCGGGCGTTTATGAACACCTGATGCAGGTGCAGGATAACGGACGCCCGCGGGTTGAAATCGGGTTTGGCGTGAGCACGCTGTTTGGCCTCGTTCCCTTCCTCGCGGGGTGTATGATTTTAGGCGTTGTCGCGCTCGTCCTGCGCTTTCGTCGTCGCCATTAAAGCCCCATACAGCGAGCCCGGCGATCGTCCACGCGTTTTGCGAACCATGCGGTGGTCAGGTTACGCGTGATCTTCGGGCTTTCCAGCTGAATCCCCGGCAGAATTGCCCTCGGCAACGTTTTCCCACTCTTCTTATCGGCAAGCGCAAACACTTTCTTGTAGAGATCCGTTTTCTCAAATGCCAGGCTGTCGCCTTTCTCAAGCTGACGGCGAATGTCGCTGTTGCTCATATCAAGCGTTGTCGATAATTTCCGGATCGCCCGCTCGGTGCTTCCCGCCTCGCTGCTGCCGTAGGCGATAAGATCGCCGTCCAGCGCCAGCTTGACGCCGCTTGCGCGGCTAACCGCGCTCTGAAACGCCGCGTTACGGCTGGCATACCAGCCCGCGTTAAAGTCTGCGAAGCGGTACAAGGGCTCGCTGTAGTTCGCCGGATAGTTCAGCAGATGATACGTGCCGAACCATAGCCCGCCGCGCAGGGAGAAGACCTCCTGACGCACCGTACCGTCAATTTCCCACGGGTAGCCGTCGGTATGCTTCTCGGCAAACGCAATGCTCACCTGCATCGGGCCGCCGGTGTGAACCGGGTTCAGTGAGCCAAACAGTTTCTGCCCCATCGGCACCATGTTAATGAAATCATCAAAGATGGCGCTGAGCTGTTTTTCGGTTTTCACCGTGTCCAGCCGCTCGCTGTAGCTTTTGCCGTTTGGCGAAGTGATTTTCAGCGCGGTATGCACGAGGAATACCGGGATATGCATCGATTCCGCGCGGCGGTCGATCTCTTTCCAGGCAATTTTGTTGAGACCCGGCACCACCGGGTCTGACTGGTACATCGACTCCTGCTGCGCCACCGCCAGCACCGAGCAGATATTCTCCTCGGTTGGGGCAATCTTCTGGCTTTCAAAGGTTTTTGCCAGCGCATCCGCCCACGCATTGCGATCCTTCACGCTGGCGGGCATTTTTTGCCGCACAACGCTTGCGACATCCACGGGCTTCTCGCCCTTTTTAAGCGGAGCAGCCCCTTTTTCGGCACAGCCCGCCAGAACGAGGGCAGCCAGCAAGGACAGCGGTAACGCACGCGGTACGGCAAAAGACATAGCAACTCCCTGTATTAGCTAAATGTGTTGGTGACTTCCTGCAGGTCCCGATCGTCCAGCTCATGTTCAAAGCTGCGCAGACGTTTGTAGATGGACATCAGCTCCACCAGCGTGGTCCAGGAGTTGATCAGATACTGGAACGAGTTTCTGACCTGATCGAACACGTTGGTAATCTGGGTCAGTAAGCCCAACGTGATTGTTCCCGCAACAATAGACGGGAACAACAGGAATAGTCCAAAAACAGTATCGACCTGCAGATAGAAAATACGGGCAATATTGAAATACATGTAGTGGAAATAGAGCCGGAAATAGTTGAAACGGACGTTGCGGAACAGCTCTTTTATCGTCGGGGGCGCAGCGCGCGTTGGGTCGTCCTCTCCGTAGACCAGCTCCTTACGATAGGCCGCTTCCACACGCTGATTCTTAAACTCTAAGCCCGGCAGCTTAATCCCGACGACGGCAAGCAGGCCTGTGCCCATAAGCGACCAAATCAGCGCCGGGATGAGCAGGCCGTACGGTAAATGTCCGACAATCGGCAATGCTGAAATATGCGGAGAAAGCGCGACCAGAATCGGTAAGAACGCAAACAGTTTCAGGATGGCATTAAGCAGGCTGACGCCCATATCCTCAAGCGTTGACGCAAAACGCATGGTGTCTTCCTGAACACGCTGAGCAGCACCTTCAATATGGCGCAGACGCTCCCAGTGGGTCATGTAGAATTCGTTCATCGCCGTACGCCAGCGGAAGACGTAATGGCTGACGAAGAAATTATTCAGCACCGCCACGGTGACAGCGATCATCGCAATGCCCATAAAAATTTTTAACTGATTATAAAGCTCGCCAATTGGCACCCTGTTAGGGGCGCTCAGCGCTTTCTGGATGAGATCGTAGAACGGGGCATACCACGCGTTAATGGCTACGCTCACTTCGACCAGAAACCAGGTGACAAAAATAATCAGCGACGTTCCGAGAATGGACCACGTCTGCCAGCGATGAGGGGAATAATTAAACCAGAACAGCGCAAACAGCCCGACGCACAGCGCGTAATAGGCATAAAACAGCAGATAGCTGAACGACCAGAAGCGCGCCGCGCTAATCGGCACCTCGCCTGTCGCCCCCACGATGCGCGTCAGCCATGCACCGCCGCCCGCCAGCCAGAACACGACTGCGATCAGTGCCCAAATAAATGCCGACAGGAAAAAAGGCCCCGGCTTTGGGAAAAAAGACTTAAACATGATACTTCCTTCTTGTTGTTATGGTTGTTGCTGTGCTCAACACATTACCACACGAATACCTTGCCCGAGCCGGACCCCGGCTCGGGCAAAAAGGTCAGACCCGTGGGTTGATTATTAGTTCGCTTTCCAGTTTTCGAGAATTGTTTCGGTGCGTTTCACCGCGACAGGGTTCGCTGGCGCAATGAAGTTTCGCCAGACGTCGTTGTGGTGGTGAATCAGGATCTGTGCTTCGGCAGCCGGGCGGTTGGCGGTGGTGTGGGCATCTTCCGCCACGGTAATGTGGTAACCCCGGCTGACGCCATTCTTGACCGTGGCGTCAACGCAGTAATCGGTGGCGCAGCCGCAGATGACAAACTCGCGAATGCCCTGCTCGCGTAACAGCGCCTCAAGCCCGGTGTTATAGAAGGCATCGCAGGCGGTTTTGGTCACGTACAGCGCGCCGGCAGGTTGATGGAGTTCAGGCAGCAACGCAAACCCGTCACTTCCCTCTTCCAGCCCCCCGGCCTCGGCATGCTGAATAAAAATCACCGTGTCAGCAGCCTGCGTAAGCTGGTTGATCAGAGAGACACACGTCTCGCGCTGATGACGCGGGGTTTCAAACACCCCGTTCTGCATATCAACCACCATTACCACACGCTTTTCAGACATACCGTTCTCCGCAAGATTGAGTAACACTGGTGCCTATCATAAGCCCGATGTCACAAAATGGGAGAGCGCTCGCAGGGAAATTCTTCATATTTACCCATGGTTACGTTTTTCTCGCTATGGTTATGCTATTCGGGGCATTGCACGGTGCCGATTAGTAGTATAAATACCCATTACTTTCCTCATTCACTTCATGGATGCTTTTCGTTGAAACGTTGTCTGCTCTCTTTTGCCGCGCTGTGTGCGGTGAGCTTCTCCACCGCCCAGGCAGCCCAGCCGCTGACGGCGCCCGTTTTGGCTTCCGATATTGCCGATCGCTACGCGAACCTTATCTATTACGGCAGCGGCGCGACAGGGATGGCAATGGTGGTCATCGACGGCAACCAGCGCGTTTTCCGCAGCTTTGGTGAAACGCGTCCAGGTAATAACGTTCGTCCTCAGCTGGATTCCGTTGTGCGCGTCGCGTCCTTAACCAAGCTGATGACCAGCGAAATGCTGGTGAAGTTGCTCGACCAGGGCGTGGTAAAGCTCGACGATCCGCTCAGCAAATACGCCCCGCCGGGCGCCCGCGTGCCGACGTATCAGGGCACGCCGATTCGCCTGGTGAACCTCGCGACGCACACCAGCGCTCTGCCGCGCGAGCAGCCGGGCGGCGCGGCGCACCGCGACGTTTTTGTCTGGCCAACGCGCCAACAGCGCTGGAACTACCTGAGCACCGCCACGCTGAAATCCGCCCCGGGCTCGCAGGCCTCTTACTCGAACCTGGCGTTCGATCTGCTGGCGGATGCGCTTTCAACGGCGGCGGGCAAACCTTACCCGCAGCTGTTTGAAGAGCAGATCACGCGTCCGCTGGGCATGAAAGACACCACCTTTACCCCTTCCCCGGACCAGTGCAAACGCCTGATGGTGGCAGAGAAAGGCGCAAGCCCCTGTAACAACACGCTGGCAGCCGTGGGCAGCGGCGGGGTCTATTCCACCCCTGGCGACATGATGCGCTGGATGCAGCAGTTCCTTTCTTCGGATTTTTACTCTCGCAGCAGCCAGGCCGATCGTATGCAGACTCTTATCTATCAGCGTACTCAGCTGCATCGCGTCATCGGGATGGACGTGCCGGGTAAAGCCGATGCGCTCGGCCTGGGCTGGGTCTATATGGCACCGAAAAATGGTCGTCCGGGCATCATTCAGAAAACCGGCGGCGGCGGCGGATTCATTACCTACATGGCAATGATTCCGCAGTCCAACGTGGGCGCGTTTGTGGTAGTCACCCGTTCTCCGAACACGCGCTTCGTTAATATGAGTGACGGCATCAATAACCTGGTGACCGAACTGAGCGCCAATAAAGCCCAGGTGCTTACTGCGTCTAACTGATCTTAATATTCCGTGGGCAAGCGGTTGATGCTGACCAGCTTGCCCCGGCTCATATTGATGTAGTTCCCCTGACGCAGCGCAGCCAGGACTTCTGCAACGACCGAACGTGAAATACGTGTGCTACGCTGAATATGATTCATAACGCCAATTTTTGAGCGCAGCGAGTCATCCCACTCGGCCATATTGATCAACATCGCCCGGATCTGACTATAAGAGTTATTTCCCACCAGCTGCAGGTCACGCTTGCCCAGAATATGGTTAATCCATGACACCCAGCAGAAAGCATCCTGCCAGAGATGATTTTGCTGAATAAGTTGACGCGTGGCAGAGACCGGTAAATAAAATCCAGAACAGGTTGTGTGTGTCATCATGGAATATTCCAGATAACTATCATTTATCCATGCATTCAAACCATAGATAAAAGGTGCCTGCGCAATGCCCATCAGAAGTTCATCAGATTTACGATGGATAGCGGTAAGACCAGACTGTATTACAAAAGTAAATGGCTCATCATCATTATTGCCGGTTGTTATTAATTGCTGTGGTTCGATCTTAAAGGGGGTACCGGCGACTTCCAGACATTTTGCGAGCCGGCTTAATTCAGAAAGTGGTTTCGCATTAACGTTCATGCATACCTCAAAGCATCTGTATCTGTCGGTTCTTTATTATTTTTAAACCATATAAAAAAGCGGGGGAAAATATCCCCCGCGCTTTCTATTTACCAGGTATATTTCACACCCAGGTTTGCTCCCCAGTTCTGGTCAACGTCGCCGCCGCCCAGATAAGTCGCATCGGTGTAAGCACTGAAGTTTTTGGTGAAGCTGAACTGGGTGCCCAGCCCAACGCGAACCGCAGAGCCTTCGACGCCGTTATCAATGCTGTCAGAGTTGATATCAGCATTATTGTCAGCATCGTCATAGACGTAAGCCAGCTTGAAGTACGGGGTCAGCGCCTGTTCGCCGCCGTAGTTGAAGGTATAACCCGCATCCAGGCCAAGTTCATAACGCATGCTGTCGTAAGACTGACCATCGATACGCATGTCGTTGCTCAGTTGGTAGTCGTCGCCTGACTGGAACAGGCCGGAAATCGCCGCATAAGGGGTGATATAGCCTGAGAGGTTTGGTTTCCAGTCATAGCCCAGCTTCATCCCGAAGCCAACAGCGTCAGAGGTGGTGTCACCGTCAACATACTGACCGTTGCTCATGGTTGCAGAGAGGTCATTGTTAAAGCGGGTGTAGTTCAGTGAGCTGTCGAGGAAGACGTTGTTCGCAAACGTCGCAGACGCGTAGATCATCGCAGTCTGGCTGTCCTGATCGACCTGACCCGTACGATCGCTGATATCGCCTTTCGCAAAACCAGCTGCACCACCGACGATCCACTTCGCATTATTACCGTCAATCTGCGTGTCCAGACCGACCATAATGCCGCTTACGTCCTGATCGTAGCTGACGGTGCCGTTATCCGCGTCAAAATTGCCGCCGAAATAGCTCACCCACGCTCCGCCGTTGTCTGCCAGGCCATGACGGCTGTTGGTCAGACGCGTACCCACGGTATCCTGCTGGAGATTCCAGATATTGGTGTTGGCAGAAGGAATGCTCAGCGCCATGTTGGCGTAGTCAGTCAGCTCTTTCTGCTGGAGAACAACGGTGTCACCCTCCTGCTGCGCCTGATAGGTATAAGCACCTAAATCAGCTTTGTTTGCAGCAGTAAAGCTGGCTGCGGTATCTGCGTTATTGTCGTAGACGCGAATGATCTCTTTGTTTTTGTAGTCGGCAACTGAACCAGCGCCGGTTGCATCGTCGATGCGCACCTTGTAGTTACCGGCAACGTCACCATTCACCGCCAGATGGCCGTCGGAGTTCAGCGCGACAACACCGTAGTCATACTCCGCGTTGTAGCGATCGTTGGTGATATAGCGTGCGTTGTTCAGATCACTGTTCAGCACATAATCGCGGCTGGCAACGTTGAGCACGCCGCCATCGG
>NZ_JAAQOK010000056.1:0-27078 GCF_011683705.1 Enterobacter sp. 725m/11
TCCGTCGTCGTCAGCGTCAGATGTGTATAAGAGACAGGTCGTACATCATGTTCATGGTGATACGCAGGCCGAGCGGATCGATGCCCCAGCCCCACTCGCTTACCTGAATATGCGGGTTACGCAGGGACTTCACGATGTTTGCCGCGCTGGTGTTGCCCGCGTTCATGTCCGCCGAGGCGCAGCGCGAGGCGTAATAGCTGAACGAGACAAAATCGACGGTGTTTTTCAGCAGTTCGTCATCGCCTGGGTCTTTAACAATCACGACGCCTTTCTCGCGGAACACGCGGGCGGAGTAGGCCGGATAGCTGCCGCGCGCCTGCACGTCGATAAAGAACAGGTTCTCGCGGTCTTTCTCCAGCGCCATCCACACGTCTTCCGGCTTGCAGGAGTACGGGTAGAAGTTACCGCCCGCCAGCATGCAGCCGACCTGGTTTTCCGGGTTTACCTCGTGAGCGATTTTTGTCGCCAGCGCGCTCGCCACCAGCTCGTGGTGCGCGGCCTGGTATTTCACCTGATCTTCGTTTTCACCTTCCTCAAACACCAGCCCCGCGCCGGAGAACGGGCTGTGCAGCATGATGTTGATTTCGTTGAAGGTCAGCCAGTATTTCACCAGCCCGTTAAATTCCTCGAAGCAGGTGCGGGCGTAGCGGGCGAAGAAATCGACCATCTTACGGTTGCGCCAGGAGCCGTACTCCGTCACCAGGTGCATCGGCACGTCGAAGTGGCAGAGCGTTACCAGCGGCTCAATGTTGTACTTTTTACACTCCTCGAACACCGCGCGGTAGAAGGCGATGCCCTCTTTATTCGGCAGCGGCTCGTCGCCGTTCGGGTAGAGGCGGCTCCAGGCAATCGAGGTGCGGAACACCGTAAAGCCCATCTCCGCCATCAGGGCGATGTCCTCTTTATAGCGATGGTAAAAATCAATCGCCTCGTGGCTCGGGTAGAACTCGTCCTCACGCAGCGAAAAACGCTTTTCCTGACCGACCTTCACCGCCAGGCGATGCGCGCCGTGGGGGATCATATCGACCGTCGTCAGTCCTTTGCCGCCTTCACGGTAAGCACCTTCACTCTGGTTGGCGGCAAGCGCGCCGCCCCATAAAAATCCTTGTGGAAAAACAGACATTCTTACCTCGCTTTCAATTTATGCTTTTGCTGCATTGTTCTGTACCGGTGCGGTCTGCAGGGCGCGCGCTTTTTCAGCCTCGTCTTCGACCGGGATATCCTCAAACCCTAACAGCAGGGTCAGAACAAATGACAGCACCACGGCCAGCCCCATTACGCCAAACACCCAGACGATGGTCATCGGGTTGGCCGGGTCGAAGAACTGCACGCTGGTAAACAGCCCCGGCGCCGCCATCGAGTGGCTGGCAAGGCCTGCCATACCCGCCACCGCGCCGCAGATAAAACCGCTGATCAGGCTCGCAATCAGCGGACGCTTCAGGCGTACCGCTACGCCGTACAGGGCCGGTTCAGAGATCCCCGCCATGATGGCGGAGGCCGCCGCGGCCAGCGCCGTCTGGCGCAGTTCCGGGTTTTTCGTTTTCCATGCCACCGCCAGCGACGAGCCGCCGAGCGACAGGTTGGCGCCGATTTCTGACGGCATCACCATTCCTTCTTTGCCCGTTTCGGCAATGGTCTGAATGATGGTCGGCGTAAACACGCGGTGCATCCCGGTCATCACCAGCAGCGGCCACAGTGCGCCCATGATGGCGACGGAGAGCCAGCCCAGGTAGCCGTGAATGGTGTAAACCAGCGCGGAGATGGCGCTACCGATCCAGATCCCCAGCGGGCCAATCAGCACGATGGCGAGCGGGGCGGCAATCAGCACGATCAGCATCGGCTTGAGGAAGTTTTTGGTCACCGCCGGGGTGATGCGATCCACCCAGCGTTCGATATACGACAGGCACCAGGTCATGACCAGCGCCGGGATGACGGTATAGGTGTATTTCACCGCCGTCACCGGAATAAAGGCGAACTCAACGTGCTCGCCCTGCGCGGCTTTCGCCATCAGCTCGATAAAGCTCGGGTGCACCAGCACGCCCGCGATGGCAATCGCCAGCGACATGTTGGTTTTAAACTTCACCGCCGCCGAGGCCGCCACCATCAGCGGCAGGAAGAAGAACGCCCCGTCGCCAATGACCGTCAAAATGGTGAGCGTCGGCGCGCCTTTTTCCAGTACGCCAGTCATTTCGAGGATCATCGCCAGCAGCTTGACCATCGAGCCTCCGATGATCGCCGGGATCAGCGGCGACATGGTGCCGATCAGCGCGTCGAGGATCCCGGCGCCAATGCGGCGTAACGTCAGCTTCTGCGGGCCTTCCGGTACCACGGGCTGCAGGTCAACGGGCAGCAGGCTCACTACTTCGCGGTACGCCTGTGAAACCGTGTTGCCAATAATCACCTGGCACTGGTTGTCGTTACGCACCACGCCAAGCACGCCGCTGATGCTTTTCAGGCGCGCAACGTCGGTAAGATTTTCGTCTTTCAGAACGAAACGCAGGCGCGTCATGCAGTGGGTGACGGCGACGATATTCTCTTTGCCGCCCAGCGCGCTGATAACGTCGTTTGCCAGCGCAGCGTAGTTTTTGGCCATCGGATCTGTTCCTGTTATCGTTGTGTGAAATGTAGGAAACCGGTTCCACATAATCATCATGAGTTTCTTTTGTTGAAACAAGACCGCTTTTTGGACATTTTTTCTTTTCGTGATGAAGATCGCAGTGGGGTGTAGAAAGCGTGACGTCGTCGCTGCGACAATTTTTTCGCGGTGCAGTACACTGCCCGCATGAGTTTCGGATGGAAGAACAATATGACCACGATGCTGGAAGTGGCGAAGCGGGCAGGCGTGTCGAAAGCGACGGTTTCCCGGGTGTTGTCGGGCAACGGCTACGTTAGCCAGGAGACCAAAGACCGGGTTTTTCAGGCCATTGAAGAGAGCGGCTATCGCCCGAACTTGCTGGCGCGAAATCTGGCGACCAAACGCACCCAGACGCTTGGGCTGGTAGTGACCAACACCCTGTATCACGGCGTCTACTTTAGCGAGCTGCTGTTTAACGCCGCGCGGATGACGGAAGAAAAAGGGCGGCAGCTGATCCTCGCCGACGGCAAGCACAGCGCCGAAGAAGAGCGCGAGGCGATCCAGTATCTGCTGGATATGCGCTGCGATGCGGTAATTATCTACCCGCGTTTTCTGAGCGTGGAAGAGCTGGACGAGCTCGTCGAGAAATGCGAGCAGCCGATTATGGTGCTTAACCGCCGCCTGCGGAAAAACAGCAGCCACAGCGTCTGGTCCGATCATAAAGCCTCGTGTCAGGACGCGGTGTCGCAGCTGATTGCGAAAGGGCACCGGGAGATTGCCTTTATCACCGGTTCGCTGGATTCCCCCACCGGGGTTGAGCGTCTTTCCGGTTACAGGGATGCGCTGGCGCAGCACGGTATTGCAGCGCGTGACGCGCTTATCGCCGAAGGGAAGTGGAACCCGGCCAGCGGCGCGGCGGCGGTCACTCAACTCCTCTCCCGCGGCGAACCGTTTACCGCGCTGGTGGCGAGCAACGACGATATGGCGATCGGCGCCATCAAGCAGCTGCACGACAGCGGGGTCGCCACGCCGGACGCGGTGTCCGTCATCGGCTTTGACGACGTGGCGATAGCGCCCTACATCGTGCCGTCGCTCTCCAGCGTCCGTATTCCGGTGACGGCGATGATCCAGGAGATCGTCAGTCGCCTGATTTTCATGCTCGACGGCGGAGAGTTCAAATATCAGCAAACCTTTTCTGGCGAGCTTGTCCTGCGCGACTCCGTTACCGATGGCCCGCACCGCTGACGTCGACATCTGTCATCGTCACTAATGACGATGACAGAAACGCTGCGTTTTTATTATCCTTAAAAATCAGTGTGTTAAATATTGGCACGGTTTATGAATAGCTTCGCGCATAACAGTTATGCCGGAGAAGCAGATGAACCGTTTTATAATGGCCGATGCCAGCAAGTGCATTGGTTGCCGTACCTGTGAAGTGGCGTGCGTGGTTTCCCACCAGGCGGAGCAGGATTGCGCCTCTCTCACTCCCGATACCTTCCTGCCGCGCATTCACGTCATTAAAGGTGTGAATATTTCCACCGCCGCCATCTGTCGCCAGTGCGAAGATGCGCCGTGCGCGAACGTCTGCCCGAACGGGGCGATTAAGCGCGAGAAGGGCTTTGTGCACGTGATGCAGGAGCGCTGCATCGGCTGCAAAACCTGCGTGGTGGCGTGTCCGTATGGCGCGATGGAGGTGGTTGTCCGCCCGGTGGTGCGCAACAGCGGCATGGGGCTGAGCGTGCGGGCGGAGAAAGCCGAAGCTAATAAATGCGATCTTTGCTATCACCGCGAAGCCGGCCCGGCCTGTATGGAGGCCTGCCCGACGCACGCGCTGGTCTGCGTGGATCGTGACAAGCTTGAGCAGATGAGCGCAGAAAAACGCCGTCGTGCGGCGTTCGACACCTCGTCATCGCTGCTGTTTTAAGCTGCGATGAGCGTTAACGGCGTACTGCTTCGGGTGCGCGGCAAAGTGCAGGGCGTGGGGTTTCGGCCCTTCGTCTGGCAGTTGGCGCACCGGCTGAAGCTTGTGGGCGATGTCTGCAACGACGGAGAGGGTGTCCTGGTGCGTCTCGCGGGTAATGGGGGGGACTTTACCGCGAGGCTGCATCAGGACTGCCCACCGCTGGCGCGCATCGATCGCGTTGAAACGCAGCCGTTCACCTGGGCGGATATGCCTGAGGACTTTACCATCCGCCACAGCGATCGCGGGGCGATGGATACGCAAATCGTGCCGGATGCCGCCACCTGCCCGGCGTGTCTGACTGAAATGCGCGATCCCCGCGAGCGCCGCTATCGTTACCCGTTTATCAACTGCACCCACTGCGGGCCTCGGTTTACCATTATCCGCGCCATGCCGTACGACCGTCCGGCCACGTCGATGGCCGCATTCCCGCTCTGCGCGCCGTGCGAAACCGAGTACCGCAACCCGGCCGACCGCCGCTTCCACGCCCAGCCGGTGGCTTGTCCGGACTGCGGGCCGCAGCTGGAATGGCGAGCCGGAGATACTATTGCCACTCGCGAATCGGCCTTAAACGCGGCGGTGAAGAGGCTGAAAAACGGCGGGATCGTGGCGGTTAAAGGGCTGGGGGGATTTCATCTGGTCTGCGACGCGCTTAACCCGCAGGCAGTGGCGACGCTGCGGGCACGCAAGCAGCGCCCGACGAAGCCGCTGGCGGTGATGCTACCGGATGCGGACGATCTGCCGGAGACGATACAGACGCTGTTACGCTCGCCCGCGGCACCGATCGTGCTGACGCCGAAAGCTTCGCTTCCCGCGTTTCCCGAGGAAATTGCCCCAGGGCTCGACTGCGTTGGCGTGATGCTGCCCGCGAACCCGCTCCAGCATCTTTTGCTGATGGACTGCCGGCGCCCGCTGGTGATGACCTCCGGCAACCTCTGCGGCAGGCCGCCTGCCGTCACCAACGCGCAGGCGCTGGAGGAGCTCGGCGGCATCGCGGACGGCTTCCTGCTGCACAACCGCGACATCCTGCAGCGCATGGATGATTCGGTGATGGATCGGGATGGCGCTATCCTGCGTCGTGCCCGGGGTTTTGTGCCCGATGCCGTCACGTTGCCCGCGGGTTTTGAGAATATCCCCGCCATGCTGTGCACCGGTGCAGAGATGAAAAACACCTTCTGCCTGGTGCGCGGCAACCAGGCGGTGCTGAGCCAGCACTTTGGCGATCTGAGCGATGAGGGCGTAGAGGCGCAGTGGCGCAGCGCGCTCTCGACGATGCAGGACATCTACGCTTTCCAGCCTGATAAGCTGGTGTGCGATGCCCATCCGGGGTATCGCGCGCGCCGGTGGGCGCAGGAGCAGGCGCTGCCCGTCGAAACCGTGCTGCATCATCACGCTCACGCGGCGGCGTGCCTGGCGGAGAACGGCTGGCCACTCGGCGGCGGAGACGCTATCGCTCTGACGCTGGACGGGATCGGCATGGGCGAGAACGGCGCGCTGTGGGGAGGAGAGTGCCTGCGGGTGAACTATCTCGACTGCGAACGGCTCGGCGGCCTGCCTGCCGTGGCGCTGCCGGGCGGCGATCTGGCGGCAAAGCAGCCGTGGCGTAATCTGCTCGCCCACTGCCTGGCGTTTGTCCCGGACTGGCAACGCTACCCGGAAACGCGAGCGGTTCAGCGCCACAGCTGGCCGCTGCTGGCAACGGCGATCCAGCGTGGCATCAACGCGCCGCAGGCGTCGTCCTGCGGTCGTTTGTTTGACGCGGTCGCCTGCGCGCTGGGCATTGACGCGCAGCGCTACGAAGGCGAGGCAGCGTGCAGGCTGGAGGCGCTGGCATCGCAGTGCGCGGGCGTTGACCATCCGGTGATTCTGGAAGCGAATAACCTTGCGCTGTTCTGGCAGCAGTGGTTGAACTGGCAGGCGGAGCCCTGCGAGCGCGCGTGGGCGTTTCACGACGCGCTGGCAAAAGGGCTGGCTCAGCTCGCCGCGCGCCATGCCCGACGCTTATCGATTTCGACAATCTGCTTCAGCGGCGGCGTGTTGCACAACCGCCTGCTGCGCGAGCGCCTGCGTCATCATCTCTCTGACTTTACGCTTCTTTTTCCTTCGCGCCTGCCCGCAGGTGACGGAGCGATCTCCTTCGGGCAGGCGGTGGTTGCCGCTGCCCGGTCATGTTCAAAAAGGATTTAAAATGTTACGACTGTTACGCAACGAACCTCGCGCCGCGCTTCTGCTGCTGGCTCTGGTAATGGCAAACCTGCTGGCCTGGGGATGGGCATGGCACTCTTTTAGCGGCAGCACGGCGCTGATGGCCGCCAGCCTGCTGGCGTGGTGCTACGGGCTGCGCCATGCGGTGGATGCCGACCACATCGCGGCCATTGATACCGTGACGCGTAAGATGATGCAGCAGGGCAAACGCCCGTGCGGGGTGGGGGCGTGGTTCTCGCTGGGGCACTCCACCATCGTGGTGCTGGCCTCCATTGCCATCGCCGCCACCGCCACGGCGTTTCAGAAAAACATGGAATGGTTCCACGAAACCGGCAGCCTGATTGGCACTGCGGTATCCGCCACCTTCCTGCTGGCGATGGCGCTGGTGAATATGGTGATCCTGCGCGGCGTCTGGCGCAGTTTCCAGGCGCTGAAAAAGGGCCAGACGGTGCAGGGTGACGTCACGCTGCCTGCCCAGGGGGGCGTTATGAACTGGCTGTTCGGTAAAACCTTCCGCCTCGTCAATAAAAGCTGGCAGATGTATCTGGTGGGTTTCCTGTTTGGCCTCGGCTTCGACACGGCCACCGAAATTGGCGTGCTGGGGATCTCCGCCGCCAGCGCCTCCAGCGGGATGTCCGTGTGGTCAATCATGATCTTCCCGGCGCTCTTCGCCAGCGGCATGGCGCTGGTGGATACGCTCGATAACCTGCTGATGGTCGGTGCCTACGGCTGGGCGTTTGATAAACCGCAGCGCAAGCTCTACTACAACATGACCATCACCGGCACCTCCGTGGTGGTGGCGCTGTTTATCGGCGGGCTGGAAGCGCTGGGCCTGCTGATGGATAAATTTGCCCTCAGCGGCGGCATCTGGGATCTGATCGGCGCGGTAAATGACAACCTGGGCAACGCCGGGTTTGTGGTTGTCGGGCTGTTCGTTGCCTGCTGGCTCATTTCCATGGCCAACTATCGCTGGCGCGGCTACGACGCGCTGGTGGTGCGTTCCTGAACTCCCAACCCTGTTTTACCCGGCGGCGCTACGCTTGCACGGGTCTGCATGTAGGCCGGGTAAGCGGAGCGCTACCCGGCAATACGAGGGTTAAGCAGGCAGCGATTTCAGCAGGGCGAAGGCCTCCTTCATCCGGTCTTCGCTGACGACAAAGGCGCGTATCTGACCGTCAGCATCGGTGCCGCGCGCCACCATTCCCTGCGGTTCGAGGGTAATTTGCCAGTTCAGATCCTGACGCTGCGTTTCACCTGCAAGATGCAGCGGCAATTCCGGCGTTTTGACCTTTACCAGCATGGCGGGTAATTTCAGCGGCGCGCTGCCGCCGAGCAGGTTTTTTGCCAGATACATGGCGCTTAATTGTATCGGCTGCAGGAAGGGCAGCACCTGGCCGTTAATTTCCGCGCAGTCGCCCAGGGCATAAATATCCGGCCGCGTGGTTTGCAGGTAGCTATTTACCTTCACGCCGCGGTTTATTTCAGCCCCTGCGCGATGCGCCAGCGCGGTTTCCGGGCGCAGGCCCGTCGCGGCAACCACCGCATCCACTTCTACGCTGCGGCTTCGGTCGAGCGTGGCACGGATACCGCCTTCGGTTTTGCTCAGGCTTTGTAGCTGCGATTTCAGCAGCAGATGCACGCCCATATCAGTCAGACGATGCTGTAAGCGACTGCTTACTTCTGCCGGCATCAGCGCCGACAGAATGCTCGCCGCGTGGTCAACCAGGGTCACGGATTTTCCCGCCCGACAGAAGTCCATCGCCAGCTCGGTGCCGATCAGCCCGCCGCCGACAATCATCACTCTGGCGGCATCGCGTAGCCGGGTTTCGCTGGCCTGATACTCTTGCTGGCTGTTGAGGGTAATCATCAGCTCGCGGCCCTCAACCGGCGGCACAAACGCAGATGCCCCGGTCGCCAGCACCAGCCTGTCGTACTGCCAGGTTTTCGCTTTCGCTTTTACCACGTGGGCGTCGGCATCGATATCGGTGACCCAGGTGTACGGAAACAGGCGCAGGTTGAACTGCTCTGCGAACTCCCCCGCCGTCTGGCGGGTGAGGTCATCGGCGCGCTGATTCTGGCTAATGACGTGGCTTAAATCAGGCTTGTTGTACTCGTCCATGCTGTCGGCGGCGATCAGCGTCAACGGCACGTTTGCATCCTGTTTGCGGATATTTTTCACCAGCTGGCGGGCAGCAAAGCCAGAGCCGATGATAACGATGCCGTTGCTCATTTTGCCTCCGTTGCCAGTTCATCAAAGACGTCTTTGCCGAGGGAGCATTCCGGGCAGAGGAAGTTGTCCGGCACCTCGCTCCACGGCGTGCCCGGGGCAACATCCTGCAGCGGTTCGCCAAGCTCAGGATCGTAGATCCACTGGCAGACGCTGCACTGCATGCGCGGACCGAGATCGGCGCTGGCTGCCGCAGAACAGGTTTGTGGCTGTTCCGCAGGTTTTGCGGTGACTTCAGGAAGCGGGGCGAGCGCCCACTGACGGGCGATGTCGCGGCCATGCTGGCGGCAGATTTCCAGCGCGTCGATATCCGGACGCCATTTCGCCTTCAGGCTCATGGACATCTCAAAACCTGCATCCTGTAAACGGGTGGAAAGACGGTCTACCGCGCCGCCGCTCCAGCCGTGTGAACCAAAGGCGCTGGCGCGTTTGTTACGAAAGCGCAGGCCGGTCATCTCTTCCACCAGGCCGGCAATCTTCGGCATCATCACGTTATTCATGGTGGAGGTTCCCACCAGCACGCCCTTGGAGCGGAAGACGTTGGTCAATACCTCGTTCTTATCGCTGCGCGCCACGTTGAAGATTTTCACCGCCACGTTCGGGTCAACTTCATTGATCCCCTGGGCAATCGCGTCCGCCATCATGCGGGTGTTGTTGGACATGGTGTCGTAGAAGATAGTGATGCGGTCTTCCTGGTAATCCGCGGCCCACTTCAGATACAGCTCGACGATCTGGGTGGGGTTTTCACGCCACACCACGCCGTGGGAGGTGGCAATCATCTCCACCGGCAGGTTGAAGCCGAGGATTTCGGTAATTTTAGGCGTCACCAGGCGGCTGAACGGGGTCAGGATGTTGGCGTAGTAGCGCTGACACTGTTCGAACAGCTCGGTCTGATCCACTTCATCATTAAACAGGCGTTCGTCGCAGTAGTGCTGGCCGAAGGCGTCGTTGCTGAACAGCACCGCGTCGCCGGTCATGTAGGTCATCATGCTGTCCGGCCAGTGCAGCATCGGGGTTTCGACGAAGATCAGCTGCTTGCCGTTGCCGATATCCAGCGTGTCGCCGGTTTTTACGGTGTGGAAGTTCCACTCCGGATGATGGTGGTGGCCGTTAATTGAATCAATGGCGTTGGTGGTGCAGTAGATTGGGGTATCCGGAATGTGGGACATCAGCTCGGTCAGCGCCCCGGCGTGGTCCTCTTCCGCATGGTTGATGATGATGTAGTCGATGTCATTCAGGTCGATTTCACCGCGCAGGTTCTGCACGAACTCACGGCTGAATTTGTGATCGACGGTATCGATCAGGACGTTTTTACCTTCGCGGATGAGATAGCTGTTGTAGCTGCTGCCGCGCAGCGTTTTGTATTCCGTCCCGTGGAAATCGCGCACTTCCCAGTCACGTTGACCCACCCAATGAATGTTATTTTTAACCAGAATAGACATAGCAACCTCAACTTAATACAGCGTTTTTAAATAAGATGGTTTGCTTATATCAAGTTGCGTGCCAACTTTTTAAATTATTAATATTCAATAAGTTGTAATTTAATGGCCCGTAATGAGTAGTCATTATGACTATCCTAAAAAGAGTCAATATGACATTATGCATTGTCAAAATGACAGTGAGGCAGACATGAGCTTTTCCGTAGACGTGCTGGCGAAGATCGCCATCGAGCTGCAAACCGGTATCGGCCATCAGGACCGCTTTCAGCGCCTGATCTCCACGCTGCGCCACGTGCTGGATTGCGATGCGTCGGCGCTGCTGCGTTACGAAGGGCGGCAGTTTATTCCGCTGGCTATCGACGGCCTGGCGAAGGACGTACTCGGGCGGCGCTTTACGCTGGAGGGCCACCCGCGTCTGGAAACCATCGCCCGCGCGGGCGACGTGGTGCGTTTCCCGGCAGACAGCGATCTGCCCGATCCGTACGACGGTCTGATTCCGGGGCAGGAGAGCCTGAAGGTGCACGCCTGTATTGGCCTGCCGCTGTTCGCCGGGCAGAATCTGATTGGCGCATTAACCCTCGACGGCATGTCGCCGGACCAGTTCGACACCTTCAGCGACGAAGAACTGCGCCTGATTGCGGCGCTGGCAGCCGGAGCGCTGAATAATGCGCTGCTGATAGAGCAGCTGGAGAGCCAGAATATTCTTCCCGGAAGCCCGGCGGCGTTTGAGCAGGTGGCGCATACGGAGATGATCGGCCTTTCGCCCGGCATGGCGCAGCTCAAAAAAGAGATTGAGATTGTTGCCGCGTCCGATCTGAACGTGCTGATCTTCGGAGAGACCGGTACCGGTAAGGAGCTGGTGGCCAAGTCCATCCACGAAGCTTCGCCGCGCGCGGTCAACCCGCTGGTGTACCTCAACTGCGCCGCGCTGCCGGAAAGCGTGGCGGAGAGCGAGCTGTTCGGTCACGTCAAAGGGGCGTTTACCGGGGCCATCAGCAACCGCAGCGGCAAGTTTGAAATGGCCGATAACGGCACGCTGTTTCTTGATGAGATTGGCGAGCTTTCCCTTTCACTTCAGGCCAAGCTGCTGCGCGTATTGCAGTACGGCGACATTCAGCGCGTGGGGGATGACCGCAGCCTGCGGGTGGACGTGCGGGTCCTTGCTGCGACCAACCGGGATCTGCGCGAAGCGGTGCTGGCCGGGCAGTTCCGCGCCGACCTGTTCCATCGGCTGAGCGTGTTCCCGCTGTCGGTGCCGCCGCTGCGCGAGCGCGGAGACGACGTGGTGCTGCTGGCGGGTTATTTCTGCGAACAGTGCCGTCTCAAAATGGGGCTGTCCCGCGTGGTGCTTAGCCCGGGGGCGAGAGCGCATCTGCTCAGCTACGGCTGGCCGGGCAACGTGCGCGAGCTGGAACATGCGATTCACCGCGCGGTGGTGCTGGCGAGGGCGACGCGCTCGGGGGATGAAGTGGTGATTCATGCGCGCCATTTTGCGCTGCATGAGGAAAATGCCCCGACCGTGAAGCCTGCAGTGCCTGAGAGCGCAATCGAAAACCTGCGCGAAGCGACGGAAGAGTTTCAGCGTCAGATGATTACCCGCGCGCTGGAGCAGAATAACCGCAGCTGGGCGGCGTGCGCGCGGGCGCTGGAGATGGACGTCGCCAACCTGCACCGGCTGGCGAAGCGACTTGGGCTGAAGGGTTAAATAATCCCGGCCTGGTAGAAGTCCTGCAGGTTGATAGCGCCGCACAGCCTGCCGTGCTCGTCCACCACCGGTGCGGCGGTGATTTTGCGCTTCATTAGTACCTCTTTGGCTTCAATGGCGCGGCTGTCGGCGTTGAGCGTCAGCCCCCCTTTGGTCATGGCGTCAGACACGTTTGTTTCCAGCCTGCCGCCGCCCACCAGCCAGCGGCGCAGGTCGCCGTCGGTGAACACGCCCTTCACGTTTCCGCCGTCATCGCATACCGCCACCAGCCCCAGACCGGTGCGGCTCAGCTCCAGCATCGCGTCCATCACGCTGGTATCGAGTTTGACCTGCGGAATGGCATCGTCGGTGCGCATCAGATGGTGAACCTTGTTGAGCAGTCGCGCGCCGAGCGCACCTGCCGGATGCGAACGGGCAAAATCTTCCTCATTGAATCCGCGCGCCTGCATTACCGCCATCGCCAGCGCATCGCCCATCATCAGGGTGTTAACGGTGCTGGAGGTCGGGGCGAGGTGCATCGGGCAGGCTTCACGCTCAACGGAAATATCCAGCGTCGCTTTGGCGGCCAGCGCCAGCGGCGAGTGAAGTTTCCCGGTCATCGCCAGCAGGGCGACAGATTTTTCCTGCAGGCGCGGAATAATCAGATCCAGCTCTTTGGCCGAACCGGAGTAAGAGATAAACAGCATCACGTCGCGGCTTTCGATCATCCCGAGATCGCCGTGCAGCGCCTCTGCCGGATGCACGAAGAACGCCGGGGTTCCGGTGCTGGCGAGCGTCGCGGCAATCTTCTTGCCGATATGGCCGGATTTACCGATGCCCGCCACAATCACTTTGCCTTCGCAGTGGATAATGGTGTTGGCGGCGCGGACAAAATCCTCGCCCAGACGTTCCGGCAGGCGGCTGGCTTCCTGCAGCTCCAGCATCAGCGTCTGGCGGCCCGTTTCTAACAGAAAATCACTCATCTCTTTCTCCGGTTACGATCACGTCGATCCCTTTCTCTTCCAGCGCTTTTTTGAACGCCGGATCGATACCCGCGTCGGTAATCAGCTTATCAACGCTTTCGAGGCTACAGACAATATTGGGGCTTTTGCGGCCAAACTTCGACGAGTCGGCCATTAAAATCACTTCCCGCGCGGCGTTACACATGGCTTTGCTGACGCTGAACACCTCGTTAAACGTCGTGACGCCTGCGTTCAGGTCGATGCCGTCGGTGCCCATAAACAGTTTATCGAAGCTGAAGTGGTCGAAAGCATTCTCCGCCAGCTGGCCGTGAAAGGACGCCGATTTTTTGCGGAAGGTGCCGCCGGGCATCAGGATGGTCTGCTCGCTGTCGAACTCGGACAGCGCGTTGACGATGTGCAGGCTGTTGGTCATCACCGTGATGTTGTTAAAGCGGCTGAGCAGGGGGATCATCTGCAGGACGGTACTGCCTGCGTCGAGGATGATGGAATCGCCGTCCTGGATAAATTTGACGGCGGCTTCGGCAATCAGCGCTTTCTGGTGGGTATTGATCAGCGTTTTGTGATCGATTGGCGGGTCCGCTTCGTCCTTGTTGAGCACCACGCCGCCGTAGGTGCGAATAACGGCGCCAGAGTTTTCGAGCAATACCAGGTCCTTGCGAATTGTCGTGCCGGTGGTGTCAAAGTAGTGGGCCAGATCCTCTACCGAGCATTTTCCCTGCTTTTGCAGATGCTCGAGAATGGCCGCCTGCCGCTGACGTGGTTTCATAGGCGCTTCGTTCCTTAGGTTGCGAAATGATAATTTCGCAAGTCTATAACTTTCACAACGAAATTATCCATGTTTCAGATTGAGCGCTAATGATAGTGCATTCTGACAGAGTGGATCATGGGGAAAGATCACATCAGGCTGCAATTCCTGTAACAAGAGGCCGTTGATTGCCTGGATTTTGGCCGGACGGGCAAATACCGTCATGCCACGCATGAGGAGGGAATCGCACACCCGGTCGTGCTCGTCCAGTGCTACGGCGACGACCACGCGCGGTTTAAAGCGTCCGCCGGAACGCCCGACGCCGACGCGGCCCTTCTGACACAGCGCATCAAACGCGCGGTTAAACTGGTGGATCTGCCAGCCGCCAAACGCCATCTGGCACAGCCAGGCGAGGGCGGCGACGGTGATGAGTGCGGTTACCATATCGACTCCTTGTTTTGTTCCCTCTCCCTTTGGGAGAGGGTTAGGGTGAGGGCATCAGGCCGCTCGATCAGAACATCACCTGCCCACCGGTCACGTTAATCGACTGCCCGGTGCAGTACGACGCTTTCGGACTGGCGTAAAACAGCAGCATGTTCAGCACGTCCTGATAGTCACACCCGCGCTTCAGCGGCACTTTATCGATGTAGTACTGCTCCACTTCCTCAGCCTTGATGCCGAGCTTGGTGGCGTACTGCGGCAGCAGGGACTGGAACATCGGCGATTTCAGCAGGTTGCCCAGCATCAGCGAGTGCACGGTAATCCCGTATTCGGCCAGATCCAACGCCAGAGACTGCGTCAGCCCCACGCCGCCAAACTTCGCCGCGCTGTACCCGGAGTTGTGCTTGCTGCCCACTTTCCCGGATTTTGAGTTGATCTGAATAATGCGCCCCTGAATGCCGTCGCGGATCATCAGACGGGAAAACTCGCGGGCGCAAAGGAAATAGCCCACCAGATTCACCTGCAGCGAACGGTCAAAATCCCCCAGCTCGAAATCGCTGATAAACGCCGCTTTCGCAATCCCCGCGCTGTAGACCAGCAGGTCGGTGCGCCCAAAAATCTCGTCCACGCCGCGGGCCAGCGCCATCACGCTCTGCTCGCTGGTGGCGTCGGCACCAAACCCGTACGCCATCCCTTCGCCAAACTCGGTGTTAATGGTGTCCGCCACGCGGGCGGCTTTTTCACTCTGAATGTCCACTACCGCTACGCGGTAGCCCTCTGCGGCAAGCCCACGGCAGAGGAACTCGCCTAAGGTTTGTCCCCCACCAATGACAACGGCAACCTGACTCATGTGACTCTCCTTAATTACGCAACAAATTTTAACGTGCAGCCTGGGGTGACAGCCTGCGGAACCGGGCCATCCACGTGAACCGTACCGGGGTATTCCGCCTGCGGCTGGCCGTCGAAGCGCAGGGTGATGTGGCCGAGCTCGCGCAGGTTTTGCTCGGCCACGTCGCCGACGGCGGTCACGGCATAGCGCGCCTCGCCCAGCTCCAGCTGGCTCCCGGCCTTCAGCTCGCCGTTCAGTTCGCCGTGGCAGTGGATAAAGCAAAACTCTTCAATATCCGCCGGAGCGCCTTCGCGGAAGGTGATCAGCATCTGGTCGCTCAGCGCGTCCGCTGCGCTCTGGCCGATGCGGGTAATGGTGGTCTGGTAAATGACGTTCATTGCAGGAACCTCTTATTGATAGATAAAGCCGGAGACAAACCAGGCAATCAGCACCGTCGGCGCGCCCGTCAGGAAGCGGCTCACCAGCACGGACGGTACGCCCACGCGCACGGTGTCCTGGCGCGCTTCGGCCAGCGACAGCCCCACGGGGATGAAGTCGCACGCCGCCTGGGCGTTAATGGCAAACAGGGCGGGCAGGGCGAGGTGCGGGGGAATGTTCCCCAGTCCAATCTGCACGCCAATCAGCACGCCGATGACCTGAGCAATCACCGCGCCCGGGCCGAGGAACGGCGACAGCAGCGGGAAGGAGCAGATCAGCGCCAGCGTCACCAGCCCGAGCGGGTGGCTGGCGAGCGGGGCGAGGCCGTGGGCAATCCAGTCGCCCAGACCGGACGCCATGATGATGCCGATCAGCGCCGAGACGAACGCCATAAACGGCAGAATCGTTTTCAGCACCGTGTCGATAGTGTCGCGCCCGGACTGGAACAGCACCGCCACGGCGGAGCCCATCCCCATCCCGACCTTCGCCAGCAGGCCGTCGCTCTGCTCGGTGATCTTCTTGCTGGTGTCGTACTCGCGCGGGGCTGCTTTTTGCGGCGCGGCAGTGCCATTCACCAGAGTGATGTTGTCCTCCTTCACGCCCGAGACATAAATGTCCTCAAGGATGTACTGCGCCAGCGGGCCGGATTTCCCGGTGGAGTGAATATTCACCGTCGGAATGCGGCGCTTCGGATAGATGCCGCAGCGCAGCGTGCCGCCGCAGTCAATCACCGCCACGCCGATGTCCGCTTCCGGCGGCTCGCCCTCTTTAAAGCCGTCAACCGCTTCCCAGCCGGTCAGCTCGCGCAGCTTGTCGACAATCGCCGGGCGCGTGCCCGCGGTGATGTAGACGATCTTTTTGCCTTCGGTGGCGTCGAACTCCAGCGGGCCGCCCCAGCCGCCCGTGCCTTTCTCAATGCGGATCCGGTTCATGCTGTCGCTCCTGAAAGATGGACCTTCTGTTCAAGCTGGATGCCCATTTTTTTCTCGAAAATAGCGGTGGTGAGGTCAGTCACCCAGCCGCGGAAGAAGTTGGTCACCAGGCCAACCAGCAGGTAGCTCACCGCCAGCGGGCCGAGCGGCAGGCCAAGCGTGGTCAGGCCGCTGGCGATCCCGAGGTAGACAAACAGCTCTCCGGGGTTGATGTGCGGGAACAGGCCGTTCATCGAGTGGCAACTGTAGGAGGCGGCGGCGTAGTAGCTCGGCTTGTACTTTTCCGGCATAAAGCGGCCGAGGCTTAAGGTCATCGGGTTACAGAAAACAAAGGTGCCGATGAATGGCAATATCAGGTAGCGGGACAGCGGGTTACCGGCGCAGCGCTGGGCAAAGCGTTCGATGCGCTGCTGGCCGATAAAGTTGATCAGCGCGTTCATGATCACCAGCAGGCTGATCAGCAGGGGCAGGATCCCGGTCACCATGCCGGTGAACACTTCTCCGCCTTTCTGAAACAGCCCGATGAACCACTCGGCGCCGTGGGTGATGGTCTCTATCATTCTTCTCTCCTGTGGGGCTTTTTTGTTTTTGTATAACTGCGGCTAATAATAATCACTTTGAAAGGTTTTAAAGTGTTGGTTAGATCTCACAATGAAAGAAAAATGTATTATTTTGAAAGTTAATTGATGGGATGAATGATTTTCGGTGGAAAAAAGCGTGGATTTGCGTTGTGGAGGCGCGTACCGCTTCCTTGAGGTGTTGCGGATGCTTTACCATACTGGGTTCTTATCGAACCCGTTAAATGGATGTCTCATGTTCAAGCGTCGTTATGCAGCGCTGTTGCCTGCGCTTATCCTGCTGTCTGCCTGTAGCAGCAAACCTAAGACCGAAGCCGTTCAGCAAACGGCGGGCGCGCCTTCCGGGGGATTCCTGCTGGAGCCGCAGCACAATATGATGCAGATGGGAGGCGACTTCGCGAATAACCCGGCGGCCGAGCAGTTCATCGATAAAATGGTGAGCAAACACGGTTTCGACCGCCAGCAGCTGCATGAAATTTTGTCTCAGGCGAAGCGTCTGGACTACGTTCTGCGCCTGATGGACAGGCAGGCACCGTCCGCCCAGGTGCCGAGCGGGCCGAACGGCGCATGGCTGCGCTACCGCAAACAGTTTATTACCCCGGACAACGTGCAAAACGGCGTGGCGTTCTGGAACCAGTATGAAGATGCGCTCAACCGCGCGTGGCAGGTTTACGGCGTGCCGCCGGAAATCATCGTCGGGATTATCGGCGTAGAGACTCGCTGGGGGCGCGTGATGGGCAAAACCCGCATCCTCGACGCACTGGCGACGCTCTCCTTTAACTACCCGCGCCGCGCGGAGTATTTCTCTTCCGAGCTGGAAACCTTCCTGCTAATGGCGCGCAACGAGCAGGACGATCCGCTCGATCTGAAAGGGTCATTTGCCGGCGCGATGGGCTACGGCCAGTTTATGCCGTCGTCCTATAAACAGTATGCCGTCGACTTTAACGGGGATGGTCACATTAACCTGTGGGATCCGGTGGATGCCATCGGCAGCGTGGCGAACTACTTCAAAGCGCACGGCTGGACGCCGGGCGGCCAGGTTGCCGTGCGGGCGAACGGCGAAGCGTTTGGTCTGGAAAACGGCTTTAAAACCAAATACAGCGTTGCGCAGCTGACGGCGGCAGGCTTAACGCCAACCCAGCCGCTGGGCAACGTTGACCAGGTGAGCCTGCTGCGTCTGGACGTGGGAACCGGCTACCAGTACTGGTACGGCATGCCGAACTTCTACACCATCACCCGCTACAACCATAGCACCCACTATGCGATGGCGGTGTGGCAACTGGGGCTGGCGGTATCGCAGGCTCGCGTCCCGGCGGCGTCGCCGTTTAGTCAGTAACTCGCCTTTTTCCGCCCTCTCCCTGTGGGAGAGGGCACCCGCGCGCACCTCTTTCCCGCAGAAACATTTCGCCACACTCCCATTTCATTCCCGCCGTTTACATCTTCATCGCCTTTCATTATTGTTATGTTATAACATTATTTTTGAGTTGAAATATCCATGTCCCTATTTTCTCTCTCATCCCCGGTTCGGCTGCTGCTGGCGATGGTGCTCATTCTGTTTCTCGGGCTGGCCGTGCGCTGGGCGGTGGCGCTGCCATGATCGTGATGAACGCACTGGTTGCGGGCTACGACCGCCAGCCCGTCACGCGTCCGCTTTCGGGCGTGATTGAACGCGGCAGCATGACCGCCATTATCGGTGCCAACGGCTGCGGCAAATCCACGCTGCTGAAAACCCTCGCCGGATTTATTCCGCCCGTCAGCGGCAGATTTCACTGGCAGGGTAGACGACCGGTAATCGGATGGCTGGCGCAGCGTCACGCGCTGGAAGCGCAGTTTCCGCTGACCGTGCAGGACGTGGTGAGCATGGGCTGCTGGCCCGGAATTTCGCTTTTCGCCGGTTTTCGTCGCGAAGCGCGTCTGCGCATTAGTGGTGCACTTGAGCGCGTGGGGCTTGACTCAATGGCGCTCTCCACCATTGATGAACTCTCCGGCGGCCAGTTTCAGCGCATGCTTTTTGCCCGCGTGTTAGTCCAGCAGGCGCCGCTGGTGATGCTCGACGAGCCCTTCACCGGCGTTGATGAAGCGACCTGCAACGTGCTGATGGATCTGATGCTGGAGATGTATATGCAGGGGCAAACGCTGCTCGCGGTACTGCACGACAGCGAGCGCGTGGCGCGCCACTTCCCGCAGACGCTGCGGCTGGATGCTGACGCCCCCCAGTGGAAAACCGAACGGGTGAGGGTGGCATGATCTGGCACACATTCTTCCAGCCGTTTATCGAATTCGGCTTTATGCGCCGCGCGCTGGTGGTTTGCCTGGCGCTCTCCGTCAGCACCACCGCGCTCGGCGTGTTTCTTCAGCTGCGCCGGATGAGCCTGATGGGCGATGCGCTTTCTCACGCCATTTTGCCCGGCGTCGCCGTGGGGTATTTGCTCAGCGGGATGTCGCTGTTGGCTATGACCGTCGGCGGGTTTATCGCCGGGATTGCCGTTGCGCTGGTGGCCGGGCTGGTCAGCCGCCGTACGCCGCTGAAAGAGGATGCCAGCTTTGCCGGTTTTTACCTGGGATCACTGGCGCTGGGCGTCACGCTGGTATCTCTGCGCGGCTCGAATGTCGATCTGCTGCATCTGCTGTTTGGCTCAATCCTCGCGGTGGACAACGACGCCGCGCTGTTTGTGACCGGCGTGTGCATCTTCACCCTTATCATGCTGGCCCTTTTTTACCGCGGGCTGGTGACGGAGGCGTTTGACACCGCCTGGCTGGAGGTGAATGCCCGCTGGCTACCAGGCTTATTGCACGGTCTGTTTCTGGCGCTGCTGGTCCTGAACCTGGTGGCCGGTTTTCAGGTGCTCGGCACGCTGATGGCCGTCGGGCTGATGATGCTCCCGGCGGTAGCGGCGCGCTGTTGGGTTCGCACCTTACCCGGATTACTCCTGATGGCCGGTATCAGCGGTATTTTCTGCGCGTGGCTGGGGCTAAGCCTCTCCTGGGCGGCAAGTTTACCCGCGGGGCCATCTATTGTGCTGACCGCCAGCGCGCTGTTCTTTATTTCCGTTTTATTTGGCACGCGCAGCAGGCTGGCTGGCAGCCTGCGGGCGCTTTATTAACGCAAGGGGAAACGATGAAAAGTACAGGATTAATCATGGCGCTAGCGCTGGGGATGATGTCGCATAGCGTGATGGCGAAAACGCTGAATGTGGTCACCAGCTTTTCGATACTGGGGGATATCGCGCAGGAGGTGGGGGGCGATCGTGTAAACGTGACGACGCTGGTGGGGCCGGACGGCGATCCGCATACCTTCGAACCGTCGCCTAAGGACAGCGCGGCGCTGAGCAAGGCTGACGTGGTCGTGGTCAACGGTTTGGGGCTGGAAGGCTGGCTCGACCGCCTGGTGAAAGCCTCCGGGTTCAAAGGCCAGCTGGTCGTTGCCTCAAACGGGGTGAAAACCCACACGCTTGAGGAAGATGGAAAGACCGTGACCGATCCGCACGCCTGGAACAGCGCGGCGAACGGTGCGCTGTATGCGCAAAATATTCTGAACGGGCTGGTGAAAGCCGATCCGGAAGACAAAGCGGCGCTGGAGGCTTCAGGAAAACCATACATTGCGCAACTGACTCAACTGGACAGCTGGGCAAAAACGCGCTTTAGCCAGATCCCGCAGGAAAAGCGCAAAGTGCTGACCAGCCATGACGCGTTTGGTTATTTTGGCCGCGCTTACGGCGTAACCTTCCTGGCACCTCAAGGACTCTCTTCAGAGAGCGAGGCCAGCGCGTCGCAGGTGGCGGAGATTATCAAGCAGATTAAAGCCGACGGCGTGAAAACGTGGTTTATGGAAAACCAGCTCGATCCGCGTCTGGTGAAGCAGATTGCGTCGGCGACGGGCGCACAGCCCGGCGGCGAACTTTACCCGGAAGCCCTGTCGGCAAAAGGTGGGGCAGCAGACACCTACGTTAAAGCGTTTCGCCATAATGTCGATACGCTTGCGAACAGCATGAAATAATATTTCTACAGCCGGTGCGCCCGCACCGGCTTTTTTCTGAAGCCCCCTCGTAAAACCTGAAGCGCATCCCCATATCTGACGAGAAAGTGCTATCTTGTGCTGCACGTTTTTCTCAAGCCTGGAGCAAGAATGACTGACCATGAATTGATGCAGCTTAGCGAGATCGTTGGCCTTGCCCTGAAGCAGCGTGGCGCGACTATTACCACCGCGGAATCCTGCACCGGCGGATGGGTGGCGAAAGCGATTACCGATATCGCCGGCAGTTCCGCCTGGTTTGAACGTGGCTTTGTGACCTACAGTAACGAAGCTAAGGCGCAGATGATTGGCGTGCGCGAAGCCACGCTGGAACAGCATGGCGCGGTCAGCGAACCGGTTGTCATTGAAATGGCCATTGGCGCGCTGAAAGAGGCGCGGGCAGATTACGCCATTTCCATCAGCGGCATCGCGGGGCCGGACGGCGGCAGCGACGTGAAGCCTGTCGGCACCGTCTGGTTCGGGTTTGCCACGTCCAAAGGGGAAGGGATCACCCGCCGGGAGTGCTTCAGCGGCGATCGCGAAAGCGTGCGTCGTCAGGCTACCGTTTATGCGTTAAAAACGCTCTGGCAACAATTTCTACAAAATACTTGATACTGTATGACTATACAGTATAATTGCACCAACAGAACAGAAGTCCATGGTGAAGCGCAGTTGCTTCTCCCGGCATGACAGGAGTAATAATGGCTATCGACGAAAACAAACAGAAAGCGTTGGCGGCAGCACTGGGCCAGATCGAAAAGCAATTCGGTAAAGGCTCCATCATGCGCCTGGGTGAAGACCGTTCCATGGATGTGGAAACTATCTCCACCGGTTCGCTTTCTCTGGATATCGCACTGGGCGCGGGCGGTTTGCCGATGGGGCGTATCGTAGAAATCTACGGTCCGGAATCCTCAGGTAAAACGACGCTGACCCTGCAGGTTGTTGCAGCGGCGCAGCGCGAAGGTAAAACCTGTGCGTTTATCGATGCCGAGCACGCGCTGGACCCGGTCTATGCCCGTAAGCTGGGCGTTGATATCGACAACCTGCTGTGTTCCCAGCCGGACACCGGCGAGCAGGCGCTGGAAATTTGTGACGCGCTGGCACGTTCCGGTGCGGTTGACGTGATCATCGTCGACTCCGTTGCGGCGCTGACGCCAAAAGCGGAAATCGAAGGTGAAATCGGTGACTCTCACATGGGCCTCGCGGCACGTATGATGAGCCAGGCGATGCGTAAGCTGGCCGGTAACCTGAAGCAGTCCAATACGTTGCTGATCTTCATCAACCAGATCCGTATGAAAATTGGTGTGATGTTCGGTAACCCGGAAACCACCACCGGTGGTAACGCCCTGAAATTCTACGCCTCTGTCCGTCTGGATATCCGCCGTATCGGCGCGGTGAAAGAGGGCGAGAACGTGGTGGGTAGCGAAACCCGCGTGAAGGTTGTGAAGAACAAAATCGCAGCACCGTTCAAACAGGCCGAATTCCAGATTCTCTACGGCGAAGGTATCAACTTCCTCGGCGAGCTGGTTGACCTGGGCGTGAAAGAGAAGCTGATTGAAAAAGCGGGCGCCTGGTACAGCTACAACGGTGACAAGATTGGTCAGGGTAAAGCGAATGCTATCTCCTGGCTGAAAGAGAACCCGGCTGCGGCGAAAGAGATTGAGAAGAAGGTGCGTGAGCTTCTGCTGAACAACCAGGACTCCAAGCCTGATTTCGTGGTGGATGCCGCGGATGCTGAAGAAACCAACGAAGACTTTTAAGTCTCTCGTGTAAAGATGAAGGGCTGCTGACGCGGCCCTTTTTGCATTTCTGATTCTGCAGGTTTTTTATGAGTGAACCGACATCACGCCGACCCGCCTACGCGCGCTTGCTGGATCGTGCGGTACGCATTCTCGCCGTGCGCGACCACAGTGAACAGGAGCTGCGGCGGAAGCTGTCAGCGCCCGTCATGAGCAAAAACGGGCCGGAGGAGATTGATGCCACTGCGGAAGACTACGACCGCGTGGTGGCCTGGTGCTATGAGCATCATTACCTGGACGATGACCGGTTTGCCTCGCGTTTTCTCGCCAGCCGTGGGCGTAAAGGATACGGGCCCGCGCGCATCCGTCAGGAGCTTAACCAGAAAGGGGTGGCCAGGGAGTCCATCGAAAAAGCGATGCGCGAAAGCGACACGGACTGGTGCGAACTGGCAAAAGAGCAGGCGATTCGTAAGTACGGCGAACCGCTGCCGCGTGAATTTTCAGAAAAAGTCAAAATCCAGCGCTTTTTGCTCTACCGCGGCTTTCTGATGGAAGATATTCAGGATATCTGGCGTAATTTTGCCGATTGAACGCATGCGGGATTTTACTTCCCACTAAAGAAAACTTATCTTATTCCCACTTTTTCCAGTAGCTGGTCCGTCCAACGGTTTACCGATACAGGCTGGCTACGACATTTCGTTAGCTTGATTTCAGGATAATTATGAGCAAGAGCACCGCTGAGATCCGTCAGGCGTTTCTCGATTTTTTCCATAGTAAGGGACACCAGGTTGTTGCCAGCAGCTCCCTGGTACCGAACAACGATCCGACTCTGCTGTTTACCAACGCCGGGATGAACCAGTTCAAGGATGTGTTCCTTGGTCTCGACAAGCGTAATTATTCCCGCGCCACAACCTCACAGCGTTGCGTGCGTGCGGGCGGTAAACACAACGACCTGGAAAACGTCGGTTACACCGCGCGCCATCACACCTTCTTCGAAATGCTGGGTAACTTCAGCTTCGGCGACTACTTCAAACATGATGCCATTCAATACGCATGGGAGCTGCTGACCGGTGAAAACTGGTTCAACCTGCCGAAAGAGCGTCTGTGGGTGACCGTCTACGAAACCGATGACGAAGCGTTCGAAATCTGGGAAAAAGAAGTGGGTATCCCGCGCGAGCGTATTATTCGCATCGGTGATAACAAAGGCGCGCCATATGCGTCTGATAACTTCTGGCAGATGGGCGACACCGGTCCTTGCGGTCCGTGCACCGAGATCTTCTACGATCACGGCGACCATATCTGGGGCGGCCCTCCAGGCAGCCCGGAAGAAGACGGCGATCGCTATATTGAGATCTGGAACATCGTCTTCATGCAGTTCAACCGCCAGGCTGACGGCACTATGGAGCCGCTGCCGAAGCCATCCGTTGATACCGGTATGGGCCTGGAGCGTATCGCCGCGGTTCTGCAGCACGTTAACTCCAACTACGAGATTGACCTGTTCAGCACCCTGATCAAAGCCGTTGCGAACGTTACCGGCGCGACCGATCTGAACAACAAATCGCTGCGCGTTATCGCAGACCATATTCGTTCCTGTGCGTTCCTGATTGCCGACGGCGTTATTCCGTCGAATGAAAACCGTGGCTACGTGCTGCGTCGCATCATTCGCCGTGCGATCCGTCACGGCAACATGCTGGGCGCGAAGGACACCTTCTTCTATAAACTCGTTGGGCCACTGATTGGCGTGATGGGGTCAGCCGGCGACGAGCTGAAACGCCAGCAGGCGCAGGTTGAGCAGGTTCTGAAAACCGAAGAAGAGCAGTTCGCTCGTACGCTGGAGCGCGGTCTGGCGCTGCTGGACGAAGAACTGGCGAAGCTTAAGGGTGACACGCTGGATGGCGAAACCGCTTTCCGCTTGTACGACACCTACGGCTTCCCGGTTGACCTGACGGCGGACGTTTGCCGCGAGCGCAACATCAAAGTTGATGAAGCAGGATTTGAAGCCGCGATGGAAGAGCAGCGTCGTCGTGCGCGTGAGTCCAGCGGTTTCGGTGCAGACTACAACGCGATGATCCGCGTTGATAGCGCGTCTGAATTCAAAGGTTATGAAGCGCTGGAACTGACCGGCAAAGTGACCGCCCTGTTTGTTGACGGTAAAGCCGTAGACAGCATCAGCGCGGGTCAGGAAGCCGTCGTCATTCTGGACAAAACGCCGTTCTATGCGGAATCCGGCGGCCAGGTTGGCGATAAAGGCGAACTGAAAGGCAACGGTTTTAGCTTCAGCGTCAGCGACACCCAGAAATACGGTCAGGCGATCGGTCACCAGGGCAAACTGGTATCCGGTTCTCTGAAAGTGGGCGAGGGCGTACAGGCTAACGTTGATGAAGCACGCCGTGCGCGCATTCGTCTGAACCACTCTGCAACCCACCTGATGCACGCAGCCCTGCGCGACGTGCTGGGTACCCACGTTGCACAGAAAGGTTCTCTGGTAAACGATAAAGTGCTGCGCTTCGACTTCTCGCATTTTGAAGCGATGAAGCCGTCTGAAATTCGCGCGGTGGAAGACCTGGTGAACGCGCAGATCCGTCGTAACCTGCCAATTGAGACCCACATCATGGATCTTGAGGACGCGAAGAAAAAAGGTGCGATGGCGCTGTTTGGCGAGAAATATGACGAGCGCGTTCGCGTGCTGAGCATGGGCGACTTCTCTACCGAACTGTGCGGCGGTACTCACGCCTCGCGCACCGGTGACATCGGCCTGTTCCGCATTGTTTCCGAATCCGGTACGGCTGCAGGTGTGCGTCGTATTGAAGCGGTGACCGGTGAAGGCGCAATCGCCAGTCTGCATGCGCAGAGCGATCAGCTGCACGACATCGCGCAGCTGCTGAAAGGCGATAGCCAGAATCTGGGCGAGAAAGTGCGCGTTGCGCTGGATCGCACGCGTCAGCTGGAAAAAGAGCTGCAGCAGCTGAAAGAGCAGGCTGCGGCGCAGGAGAGTGCAAACCTCTCCAGCAAGGCTGTAGACATTAAGGGCGTCAAACTGCTGGTCAGCGATCTGGCGGGCGTTGAGCCTAAGATGCTGCGTACTATGGTCGACGATCTCAAGAACCAGCTTGGTTCTACCGTTATCGTGCTGGCGACAGTGGCAGAAGGTAAGGTTTCTCTGATTGCGGGGGTCTCTAAGGATGTGACCGACCGCGTTAAAGCAGGGGAACTGATTGGTATGGTCGCTCAGCAGGTGGGCGGCAAGGGTGGCGGTCGTCCGGACATGGCGCAAGCCGGTGGTACGGATGCGGCGGCACTTCCTGCGGCATTAGCCAGCGTTGAAAGCTGGGTAAGCGCGAAACTGTAATAACTACAAAGCACAAGCAGACGCCATAGCGGCAACGTTATGGCGTCTTGTTCACTGTGCTATCGATAACGATAAAGTCAGGTTGAGTTTGTGTATATCGGCTAAACTTACGTTTAACAGAATGTGATGCCGTGACTGCTTACACTTTACGTGTTTGTCATCGCTTACTTTTTGGCGTTATATGATGGATAATGCCGGGATACAAGAGACCCGACTCTTTTAATCTTTCAAGGAGCAAAGAATGCTGATTCTGACTCGTCGAGTTGGTGAGACCCTCATGATTGGGGATGAGGTCACCGTGACAGTTTTAGGGGTAAAGGGTAACCAGGTACGTATTGGTGTTAACGCTCCTAAAGAAGTATCTGTCCACCGTGAAGAGATCTACCAGCGTATCCAGGCTGAAAAATCCCAGCAGTCCAGTTACTGATATTGTCGCGTCTCGCTGTCGGGCGAGACGCAACCCTCCCGCTATTTTTCCTGCTCAAAGTTACCGTTTAATTTCAATCGCTCTCTTTTTAACCACTCTGTTACCCTTAACTCGTCTCAATACCGCCATTTCGGCAGATGTTTTCTGTGGCATTGCCTGCAAAATCCGCTTATAAAACACCCTCTTTGCGGCTTTTACATGCGAATTGCGTGTGATTTGTGCAAACGATAAAAGCTTTTGGAAAATTGTTTGACTTATAAGTCCCAGAAAGTAATATATGCGCCACGCAGCGACGAGAAGCTCTTAACGAGTTGCTCGAAGCACTCGAAAGAGGCGTTGTGTGGTGAGGTGGCCGAGAGGCTGAAGGCGCTCCCCTGCTAAGGGAGTATGCGGTCAAAAGCTGCATCCGGGGTTCGAATCCCCGCCTCACCGCCATTTTGCATCCGTAGCTCAGCTGGATAGAGTACTCGGCTACGAACCGAGCGGTCGGAGGTTCGAATCCTCCCGGATGCACC
>NZ_JAAQOK010000057.1:0-27073 GCF_011683705.1 Enterobacter sp. 725m/11
TCCGTCGTCGGCAGCGTCAGATGTGTATAAGAGACAGCTACTAAGAAGTGCTGCGCTCGTTCTGTGCGCAGGGGTTAGCTGCGCGCAAGCAACAGAACCCGCAAAGCAGTGGGCGTTTAATATCGGTGCCATGTATGAAATTGAAAACGTCGAAGGTCAGAACGACGATAAAGATGGATTATATGAACCCTCCGTATGGTTTAATGCAACATGGGATGCCTGGACAATCTCTCTGGCAATGTATCAGGAAGGGCCGGTTGATTATAGCAGCATGACGCGTGGCACCTATTTCGATCGCCCGGAATTTGAATTGCGCTATCGCTTTATCGGCACCGATGATTTTACGTTCGGTCTGACCGGTGGCTTCCGCAATTATGGTTATCACTTTAAAGATGAACACGGTGCCAAAGACGGCAGCGCTAATATGCAGCGCTATAAAGTTCAGCCTGACTGGGATATTAAATTAACCGACGACTGGCGCTTTGGCGGCTGGTTTGCCATGTATCAGTTTGCCAACGATCTGGAAAAAACCGGTTATTCTGACAGCCGCGTCGAGACCGAAACCGGTTTTACCTGGACCATCAACGAAACGTTCTCTGCGAAAGTAAATTATTATTTAGAGCGCGGCTTCAATATGGACAGCTCACGTAATAACGGCGAGTTTTCTACCCAGGAAATTCGTGCCTACCTGCCGATTTCGTTAGGCCAGACGACGTTAACGCCTTATACCCGTCTGGGGCTCGATCGCTGGTCAAACTGGGACTGGCAGGACGATCCGACGCGTGAAGGACATGATTTCAACCGTCTGGGTATGCTGTACGCCTATGATTTTAACAACGGTTTATCCATGACGCTGGAATATGCCTATGAATGGGAAAACCATGACGAAGGTGAGAGCGATCGCTTCCACTACGCGGTTGTCGGCGTGAACTACGCGTTCTGATCATGATTTACCAGGGGCGATTGCCCCTGGTTATTAGCGCAAGGACGCCGCATCCGAAAAATGCGTATCAACCAAAATCTTATGCGGCGCAGGTTTACCCGCAATACGCTTAAACAACACGTTGCAGCTCTCTTCGCCGAGCTTTCTCGTCGGAATATCAAACCCGCCTGGCGCAGGGGTTAAAACGAGAGACAGCATCGGATCGCTGTAGCCTGCCATAACAACCTGCTCGGGAACCATCAGATTTAACTCATCCGCAGCACGATAAAGACCCAACAATTTCATACTGTCAGTAGCAAAAACGGCATTGGGCGGGTTGTCAGACGAGAGTAATTTGCAGGCTGCCTGGAGCGCGCTTTCATGGGTATATCCGCCATCAATGACCCAGTCCGGGTTAATGGCGATACCCTGCTTCTCAAGGCTGGATTTATAACCCGCAAGGCGATCGATAGAAACGTGATAATCGAGCGGGGCATGCAGACAGGCAATTTTAGTTCGCCCATGTTTAATAAACGAATCGACCAGAATAGCGCTGTCGTGAAAATTGTCCGTATCAACAGAATAAATATTCTGGAACTTACCTTCTACTTTTCCAATAACCACTACGGGCACACCGTATTCGTCCAGCGTGGTAAAAAAAGATTCGTTTGCGGGTGAACTCAGCATGATGATCCCTTTGATCATCTTCTGCTTTATTTTTCCCACGCACTTCTGCAGATCGTCCTCACTGCTTTTCGAGGTTTGTAAAATAACGTCAAACCCTTCCTCTTCCGCTTTTGCCGTAATGGCATGAAGAACATCGGAGAAAAAAGGGTTACCGGCAGTAGTTTTGGTCGAGCGGGTTGAAATAACCATAATGGCATCAAAGCCAGAAGAGGTCAGGGCGCGGGCCAGTTTGTTGGGCTGATAATTTAATTCGTCTATCGCCTTAAGCACTTTGTCTCGCGCTTCAGGGGAAATATTCGTTTGTTTATTCAGAACGCGGGAAACGGTTGATTTCGATACGCCCGCAACCCGTGCGATATCATAGATGGTGGGTGACATACACCTTACTCACTCCGGACTGACAGCAATGTCGTTCATCTTACTGGAGAGAAAACGGCAATAGCAATAAATAAGAATTGATAATCAACGATCTGCCCCCATTTATTGTATTCTGAAGCCATACATTCCTGGCTTCCGGGCAATGAAGGATGGCGATGAAGCGATTTAAGAACGAACTCAATTCACTGGTGAACCGCGGCGTTGATCGACATCTGCGTCTGGCCGTTACCGGCCTGAGCCGCAGCGGTAAGACGGCGTTCATCACCGCGATGGTAAACCAGTTGCTGAACCTGCACGCCGGTGCGCGGCTGCCGTTGCTCAGCGCCGTGCGCGAGGAGCGTCTGCTGGGCGTTAAGCGCGTCCCTCAGCGTGATTTTGGCATACCGCGTTTTACCTACGACGAAGGGCTGGCGCAGCTTTACGGCGATCCGCCCGCGTGGCCGACGCCAACGCGAGGCGTCAGTGAAATTCGCCTTGCGCTGCGCTTTCGTTCTAATGAATCGCTGATACGTCACTTTAAGGATACCTCAACCCTGTATCTGGAAATCGTCGATTATCCCGGCGAATGGCTGCTCGACCTGCCGATGCTGGCGCAGGACTACCTCAGCTGGTCCCGCCAGATGACGGGCTTGTTGCAAGGGCAACGCGCAGAGTGGTCAACGAAATGGCGACAGCTGTGCGAGGGCCTTGATCCGCTGGCGCCTGCGGACGAAAACCGTCTGGCGACCATTGCTGAAGCCTGGACGGACTATCTGCATCAGTGCAAACAGGAAGGGCTGCACTTCATCCAGCCGGGCCGTTTTGTCTTGCCGGGTGATTTAGCAGGCGCGCCCGCGCTGCAGTTCTTCCCGTGGCCGGATGTGGACGGCGCAGGCGAGTCGAAGCTGGCACAGGCTGACAAACACACGAATGCCGGCATGCTGCGCGAGCGTTACAATTACTACTGCGAAAAGGTGGTCAAAGGTTTTTATAAAAACCACTTTTTACGTTTCGACCGCCAGATTGTGCTGGTGGATTGCCTGCAGCCGCTCAACAGCGGGCCGCAGGCATTTAACGATATGCGCCTCGCGCTGACGCAGCTGATGCAGAGTTTCCACTACGGGCAGCGGACGCTGTTTCGTCGTCTGTTCTCACCGGTGATCGACAAGCTGCTGTTTGCGGCCACAAAAGCCGATCACGTTACGGTCGATCAGCACGCCAACATGGTTTCTCTGCTGCAGCAGCTGGTGCAGGACGCCTGGCAAAACGCCGCGTTTGAAGGCATCAGTATGGATTGTCTTGGGCTCGCATCGGTGCAGGCGACCCAAAGCGGCCTGATTGACCTTAACGGCGAGAAAATACCAGCATTACGCGGGAATCGACTCAGTGACGGCGAGCCGCTTACCGTCTATCCCGGCGAAGTGCCCGCGCGGCTGCCGGGCCAGGCCTTCTGGCAGAGCCAGGGCTTCCAGTTTGAAGCCTTCCGCCCTCAGACCATGAGCGTCGATCGGCCGTTACCGCACATCCGTCTGGATGCGGCGCTGGAGTTTTTGATTGGAGATAAACTGCGATGACGGAACCCTTAAAACCGCGCATAGACTTTACCGGAACGCTTGAGCCCGAGCGTCAGGACGCCTTTAAAACGGCGCAGACGTTCAGCGGCGCGCAGGCGGAGAACTTCGCCCCGGCGCTGCCGGACGATCCCACCGTCGAAGACGGTCCGGCGGAGGCGGTCGTGGAAGCCGCTCTGCGTCCTAAACGCAGCCTGTGGCGCAAGATGGTCACCGCCGGTCTGGCGCTGTTTGGCGTCAGCGTGGTCGGGCAGGGCGTGCAGTGGGCGATGAACGCCTGGCAAACCCAGGACTGGGTTGCGCTGGGCGGATGTGCCGCGGGCGCGCTCATCGTGGGGGCGGGCGTCGGGTCGGTTGCCACCGAGTGGCGCCGCCTCTGGCGTTTGCGACAGCGCGCGCACGAGCGCGATGAAGCGCGGGATCTCCTCCACAGCCACGGCACCGGCAAAGGCCGCGCCTTCTGTGAAAAACTGGCCAGCCAGGCCGGTATCGATCAGTCGCATCCTGCGCTCCAGCGCTGGTACGCCGCCATCCATGAAACCCAGAACGACCGGGAGGTGGTCACGCTCTATTCCCATATGGTTCAGCCGGTGCTGGATGCCCAGGCGCGGCGTGAGATTAGCCGCTCGGCGGCGGAATCCACGCTGATGATTGCCGTCAGCCCGCTGGCGCTGGTGGATATGGCCTTTATCGCCTGGCGTAACCTGCGCCTCATCAACCGTATCGCGAACCTTTACGGCATAGAGCTGGGTTACTACAGCCGGCTCAGGCTGTTCAAACTGGTCCTGCTCAATATCGCGTTTGCGGGCGCGAGCGAGCTGGTGCGCGAAGTGGGAATGGACTGGATGTCGCAGGATCTGGCGGCGCGTCTTTCAGCCCGTGCAGCCCAGGGCATTGGCGCGGGCTTGCTGACGGCGCGTTTGGGTATCAAAGCGATGGAGGTGTGCCGTCCGCTGCCGTGGATTGATGGCGATAAGCCGCGGCTGGGGGATTTCAGGCGTGAACTGATCGGTCAGCTGAAAGAAACGCTCAATAAAAAACCGTCTCATTGAGGCTTTGTTCACTAATCGTGCTGGCTGTCAATATTTGTTGACAGCCATCTTCCGGTTCACCGAGTTCTGACATATCATTTTAACGTTATTGGCTTAAAACGGTGAATTTCCCATGCGTCTTGAAGTCTTCTGTGAAGACCGCCTCGGTCTTACCCGCGAATTACTCGATCTTCTTGTTTTACGTAGCATTGATTTACGTGGCATCGAGATCGATCCTGTCGGGCGAATTTACCTCAATTTTGCCGAAATTGAATTTAACACGTTCAGCAGCCTGATGGCGGAAATACGCCGTATCGCTGGCGTTACGGATGTACGCACCATCCCCTGGATGCCCTCCGAACGTGAGCACCTCGCCCTGAGCGCGCTGCTTGAAGCGATGCCCGAACCGTTCCTCTCTTTGGATCTGAAAAGTAAAGTCGAGCGCGTTAACCATGCGAGCTGCCAGCTTTTCGCGCAGAGCCAGGAGAAGCTCAGCAGCCACCACGCCGCGCAGCTGATCCCTGGTTTTAACTTCCAGCGCTGGCTGGACAGCAACCCGCAGAATACGCACAGCGAGCATGTGGTGATTAACGGGCAGAATTTCCTGATGGAGATCACACCGGTCTATCTGAAAGGAGAAGGAAATAGTCGCGTATTGACCGGGGCGGTGATCATGCTGCGCTCGACGCTACGCATGGGGCGCCAGCTGCAAAATCTCTCCAGCCAGGACGTTGGCGCATTCAGCCAGATTATTGCCGTCAGCCCGAAAATGCGCCACGTGGTTGATCAGGCGCGCAAGCTTGCCAGTCTTACCGCGCCGCTGCTGATTACCGGCGATACCGGCACCGGGAAAGATCTGCTGGCGCACGCCGTGCATCTGGCAAGCCCGCGTGCGGCTAAACCGTATCTGGCGCTTAACTGTGCCTCTATTCCAGAAGATGCCGTCGAAAGCGAGCTGTTTGGACACGCGCCGGAAGGCAAGAAAGGGTTCTTCGAGCAGGCCAACGGCGGCTCCGTGCTGCTGGACGAGATCGGCGAAATGTCGCCGCGTATGCAGGCTAAACTGCTGCGTTTCCTGAACGACGGCACCTTCCGCCGCGTCGGTGAGGATCACGAAGTGCATGTGGACGTGCGCGTCATTTGCGCCACCCAGAAGAACCTGGTGGAACTGGTGCAAAAGGGGATTTTCCGCGAAGATCTCTATTACCGCCTCAACGTCCTGACGCTGAACATTCCACCGCTGCGCGATTGTCCGCAGGACATCATGCCGCTAACGGAGCTGTTTGTGGCCCGCTTTGCCGACGAGCAGGGCGTTCCACGTCCGAAACTGTCTGCAGATCTCGGCACGGTGTTAATGCGCTACGGCTGGCCGGGCAACATTCGTCAGCTTAAAAACGCCGTTTATCGCGCGCTGACCCAGCTGGAAGGCTATGAACTGCGCCCTCAGGACATTCTGTTGCCGGATTACGACGCCGGGACGGTATCGGTAGGCGAAGAAGCGATGGAAGGCTCGCTGGATGATATCACCAGCCGCTTCGAGCGCTCCGTGCTGACGCAGCTGTACCGCAGCTACCCAAGCACCCGCAAACTGGCAAAACGGCTTGGCGTCTCGCATACCGCGATTGCGAATAAGCTACGTGAGTATGGATTGAATCATAAGAAAGGTGACGAATAACAAAAAGCCTCTGTAAAGAGGCTTTTTTAATGCTTATTCCTTCGCCAGCGGCGTGGTCACGATCTCAGTTTTTGTCTCGCCCTGAATCGACGCAATCCTGCTTTCGACGTCCTTCACCTGCTGCGCGCTGTGTAGCAGGGTATAGGTCAGGTCAAATTGAGCGCTGGCGCCTGGTTGCAGCTGCTTAACCCGCTTCTGCTCGCGTTCAATGGTGACGGGGTAGGCGTAGCTGGTGCCTGGCTCAATCCCCGTGACATAGCCCTGTTTTGGCGTATCGGTATTTTTCCACAGGGTCAGCACGGGCAGCTGGCGGGTATCAAACTGAATTGACGCGCCTTTGTCACCGGCTTTATTCACCACCGCCGCGAGGGTTTCATGGTTGCTGTCCGCAAGCGGTTTGATGTTAAAGACCATCTCATCAAAGCCTTTTGTCGGCCCGGCGTAGGTTTGCCAGTCGTTAACGCCCGCTTTCGCGTAATCATTGAACGGGCTCACGCTTGCCGCCGGGGCAAGGAAGCGCGCGCCTTCTTCGAGGACAGGCGCCCCGAAGTTGCTATGGTAGATGATCTGATAGTCATGAGGGTAATCGGCATGGTTCGTCAGAACGTCATGCAGGCTGAACTGGTTGGTTCCTGGAACGTAACGCAGTTCGGTCATGGTTTGCAGATCCGCTTTTTTAAAGGTGCTTTCTTTGATGAGACCGCGAATACGAATTTCATGCGGGGCAGCATCCGCAATTTCTACTTCCACCTGGGATGCCGGTGTATTCCCCGCCTTGCCATGCAGGGTGTAAATCTGGCCGTCAGCGGTGACCGGGTGCCCCGTCCATTCGTAGCCACAGCGGACCATCATCTCGTTGAAACCTTCCAGCCAGCCAAGTCCGTTTCGGCTTTCCAGATTGATATACGCCGGATTAACGACCTCTTTAACGGGGGAGTTCCAGCCCAGCCTGGTGCCAAAGCCCTCCACATGCAGAAGGTTCATCCCGCGCGTCGGGCTTAAGGTGATGGTCAGGCCGTTTTTACTGCTAATAACGATCACTTTACTACCTTCCTGCTTGCCGCCGTGCAACACTTTTTGCTCAATGCTGAACGTTCGATCGTTAATTTTCAGCTCATCGCTGGAAATCTTCCAGTTTCCTTTTTCCACGCTGCTTTCAGCGCTTGTCAGCACCCAGGTTTTTGCTGCGGCATGGCCCGAAACCAGTACCGAAAGGAGCGTTAAAGCCAGTTTTATTTTCATATTTATCCCTTTTTGCTGAAACGATTATTTAACTTCGTAAGCAAATCTAATGTTTTGGCGATAAGGGAAATGTGATGCGCCTCACTGAGGGTAAATTCAGGGTTGTTTAACGATCAATATGCGGGTGTGATCGCTATTTTGCTGAATTATTGAAACTGAATTGCGTTAATTTTGTGACGCAAGCTCATTATTGCTTTAACGATTCAGCTAGGAATTAATAAAAAACCCCGCCATAGCGAGGTTTTGAAAAAGCGGTATAGAATGCTAAGTAATGATCATGCTTTCAGCTTTTCCAGCGCGGCGGTGTAATCCGGCTCGGTAGTGATTTCATTAACCAGTTCGCTGAAGACGACAGTGTCGTTTTCATCAAGAACCAGTACCGCGCGTGCTGCCAGGCCTTTCAGAGGGCCTTCAGCGATGCTGACGCCGTAGTTTTCGAGGAAATCCGGGCTGCGCAGGGTGGAGAGGGTGATAACGTTGCTCAGGCCTTCAGCACCGCAGAAGCGAGACTGGGCGAACGGCAGGTCAGCAGAAATGCACAGCACAACGGTGTTGTCCATTTCAGTTGCCAGCTGGTTGAACTTACGCACGGATGCGGCGCAAACACCGGTATCAATGCTCGGGAAAATGTTCAGCACTTTGCGTTTGCCCGCAAACTGAGCCAGTGTGACGTCAGACAGATCTTTAGCCACCAGAGTAAAAGCCTGCGCTTTGCTGCCAGCCTGCGGAATGGAACCTGCAACAGCAACCGGGTTGCCCTGGAAATGAACGAGTTGTGACATAGATATCTTCCTGTTTACATATAGTTAACGTCGGGGCTAGTGTATGCCATCCGCAGATAACACGGCAAACCAAATTTTTTCGCCTTTCCGGGCTGCAAGGAGTCAGTGATGAGAAGCGTTAAGGTCTATGAAGAAGCCTGGCCATTGCATACCCCGTTTGTGATCTCCCGCGGCAGCCGAAGCGAAGCCAGCGTGGTGGTCGTTGAAATCGAAGAGGACGGTTTTAAAGGCGTAGGGGAGTGTACGCCTTACCCGCGCTATGGTGAAAGCCTCGCGTCAGTGATGGCGCATATCATGACGCTGGTGCCAGACCTGCAAACCGGACTCACGCGCGAGGCATTACAGCAGCGTTTGCCCGCCGGGGCCGCACGTAACGCCATTGATAGTGCGCTCTGGAGTCTCGAGGCGGCGAAACAGCAGCAAACCCTGACAGCATTGCTGGGCGTGGCGCTGCCGGAATCGGTGGCTACCGCGCAAACGGTAGTGATTGGCGAGCCGGAACAGATGGCCGCCAGCGCCAAAGCGCTTTATGACACCGGGGCCCGGCTGCTGAAGGTGAAGCTCGACGATCGTCTGATTAGCGAGCGGATGGTCGCCATTCGCGCGGCGGTACCCTCAGCCACGCTGATTGTTGATGCCAATGAATCATGGCATCCAGAAGGGCTGGCCGCCCGCTGTCAGCTGCTGGCCGACCTGGGGGTGGCCATGCTGGAGCAGCCTCTGCCAGCAAAAGATGACGCGGCGCTGAAGAACTTTATCCATCCGTTGCCCGTTTGTGCGGATGAAAGCTGTCACACCCGCGCGAGCTTGAGCGAGCTGCAGGGTCGCTACGAGATGATTAATATTAAGCTCGACAAGACCGGCGGGCTGACAGAGGCGCTGGCCCTGGCGGCAGAAGCCCGGGCGCAAGGTTTTTCACTGATGCTGGGCTGTATGCTCTGTACGTCCCGGGCAATCGGCGCGGCGCTACCGCTGGTCAATCAGGTCCGTTTCGCCGATCTGGACGGCCCGACGTGGCTGGCGGTTGACGTCTCTCCCGCGCTCCATTTTACCAGCGGCGTGCTTCATCTCTGAGGCTGCCAGCGTAAAAGATCCACCATGGCTTTTAAGTATTTTTCGCTGGCCTCGTCGGAGGAGATCGGCGGGAATTCAGCGGTTATGCAGGGCAGGCTCAAATCGGCGCACCAGCTACCGAACGAGCCTGGCGTTTCATAGCCCACGCTGGTCACGAGCGGCAGGGCGAAAGCGTCTGCCAGCCACGCGCCAAGCTCGGAGTGACGCGGATCTTCAATACAGGCCAGCGGTTCGTGGAAGGAGACCACCCACGCGGGGTGGATCTTATGGATAAGCTGGCACAGCGCCTGGGTTTCCGGCTCTGAGCCCGGCTTATCTCCCGTTAGCAGAACCACATCACGATCCTCGGCGGAGCTGTTCCAGCGATACACCGTTTCCCCTGCGCGCCAGTTTGCTGCCGGAAAATTACGGTTTAAGTCAACGCCTCGCGCATTGGCGCGAAGACCCAGCTGGCAGCCGTCCGGGTTAACCGCCAGAATCACGTGATGACGCCGTAATGACGGCGTCAGCGTCCGCAGCGCACATGAAAGCGTCACGATGGAGGAGTTTTCATCCCCGTGCGTGCCGGCAAGAATCAAGCCGCTTTCGCGGTCTGCGTCGGGGGCGGGGAACCAGATCAGCGATGCGCCTAAAAAGGAGCGGCCATATTGCTCAGCGCCCGGCGGAAAGGCGCCGCGTTCCGCTCTCGGTCGGGTGGTTGCCATACGAAATCCTGATAAAGAAGTCACTACTGGCAGTGTTGTGCAAAACCCGCTGTTAATCAAATAGTTTCCGTAATGGCTAAGAATTGCCTTAAATCACTATTCAGGCGTAAGTTATTTGCATTTCTCTTTGTCGAAACAAATAATTACGCATCTGCTTAATACCTGAATTCATTAAAGGGGATCTTATGAAGCATCCTGTTTCGCGTCTTTTTGCCGCACTGTGCCTGTGCGGGCTCTCTTCACTTTCTTTCGCAGCTGACGTGCCGCAGGGCACTGCGCTGGCGCAAAAACAGGAGCTGGTCAGGCATATTAAAGACGAGCCGGCTTCGCTGGACCCGGCGAAAGCCGTGGGGTTGCCAGAGATTCAGGTGATTCGCGATCTCTTTGAAGGCCTGGTTAATCAGAATGAGAAAGGGGAGCTGACGCCGGGCGTGGCGACACGCTGGCAGAGCAACGATAACCGCGTCTGGATGTTTACCTTACGCGATGACGCGAAATGGTCCGACGGCTCCCCTGTCACCGCCCAGGATTTTGTCTACAGCTGGCAGCGTCTGGTTGACCCGAAAACCACCTCTCCGTTTGCCTGGTTTGCCGCGCTGGCGGGAATTAATAACGCGCAGGCCATTATTGACGGCAAAGCCGCGCCCGATACGCTGGGTGTGACGGCGGTGGACGCCAGAACGTTACGCGTTCAGCTGGACAAACCGCTGCCGTGGTTCAGCAACCTGACGGCGAACTTTGCTTTTTATCCAGTACAAAAAGCTAACGTCGAAAGCGGTAAAGAGTGGACGCGACCGGGCGCGCTGGTGGGGAACGGGGCTTACGTTCTGAAGGACCGCGTGGTGAATGAAAAACTGGTTGTGGTGCCCAATACGCACTACTGGGACAATGCCAAAACGGTACTGCAGAAGGTGACCTTCGTGCCGATTAATCAGGAATCGTCGGCGACCAAACGCTACCTGGCAGGGGATATTGATATTACCGAATCGTTCCCAAAAAACATGTATCAGAAGCTCATGAAGGACATTCCGGGGCAGGTTTATACGCCGCCTCAGTTGGGAACGTATTACTATGCCTTTAACACCCAAAAAGGCCCGACGGCGGATGCACGGGTTCGTCTGGCGCTGAGTATGAGCATCGACCGTCGTATCATGGCAGAAAAGGTGTTAGGGACGGGGGAGAAGCCCGCCTGGCACTTCACCCCAGACGTGACGGCAGGGTTCACTCCGGACGCCTCGCCGTTTGAGCAGATGTCGCAGCAGGAGCTCAACGCCCAGGCCAAAACCTTGCTGCAGGCTGCAGGATACGGTCCTCAGCGCCCGCTAAAGCTGAACCTGCTGTATAACACTTCGGAAAACCACCAGAAAATCGCGATTGCGGTGGCCTCCATGTGGAAGAAAAATCTCGGTGTGGATGTCAAACTGCAAAACCAGGAGTGGAAAACCTATATCGATAGCCGTAATACCGGCAACTTTGATGTGATCCGCGCCTCATGGGTGGGCGATTACAACGAGCCATCAACGTTCCTGTCATTGCTGACCTCCACTCACAGCGGCAATATCTCCCGCTTTAATGACCCTGCCTACGATAAGATCGTCCAGCAGGCGACGCTGGAAACCACCGCGAAGGCGCGCAATGCGGACTACAACATGGCGGAGAAAATCCTTATGGAGAAGGCGCCCATCGCGCCAATTTATCAGTACACTAACGGTCGCCTGATTAAGCCCTGGGTGAAGGGCTACCCCATCAATAACCCGGAAGACGTGGCATATAGCCGGACGATATATATTGAAAAGCACTAATCGGTACCGGTTGCCTGTTAACGCGAGGTAACCACGGCTAAATCCAGAGCTGGCGCGGCTGACAGCGCCAGTTTTCATTAGCGTCCTGAAAAGAGATTTCCTCAAATGACGGTTTTTAGCCATGACGCTATATCCTGGGTCGGCAGCTTATTCTGCACATTCCAGGTAACTTTCATCGGCCACCATACACCGTCTCCCCTGGCGAAGGCCGTGCGATAGCCTGTCATCGTATCATCCGGTTTCAAACGCAGCTCATCCAGTAACTCAGAGAGGGGTAATACGTCTTTAGTGAACGTTTGGCCGGTCACACGTTCAACAGTTTCTGCCAGTTTTCCGTATGAGGTTGTTTCACCTGCAATAAATATCACTTCATTTACGATCCGCGGCTGATGCAAATAAATTTCGGTGGTGAGTCGGCCAATATCCGCAGGTGATGTCACGGTGACCTGTGTGTCCCATCCTCCGAGCGCATTAATGGTTTTTTCGGATAAATTCACCACATCAAATGCCGGTTCGAAGAGAAAACTGGTAAACATGCCGGTTGAAACAATCACCCATTCCGTCGCGTTCTGTTCCCGCAGTAGCGTCCTGACATCATACTGCTCGTCCCAGACGGGCTGACCGCTCCCTTTGCCTACCACATCGTAATTCACGCCAAACTGCCAGGGAAAATAGCGTTTAACGCCAGCCTCCAGTACCGCGCGAGTAATCTTTATCTGTGTTCCCGCGCCAGCGACAAACCCCATGCAGTTGATAACAGTATCAAAATCCGCGAAGTGGTTTATTAACGCGTCAGTCGTGCTGGCAGCGACATCGACAGAGATAAATTTGGCCCCTGCATCAGCCAGTTTTTGATGCGTTTCGGACTGAAGCTTACCCCGGCTGTCCCTGGAGCCGGGCGATACGATAACGGAGACAGCGCCGTCGCGCTGCGTGACTGCCGGAACCAGATACTCCAGCACGGCAGCGCCCAATTGTCCTGCACCAAGCACTAATACTTTTTCGCCTGTCGTGATATCACGTTCTTTCATACTGAGCCTCTCTTTGTTTAATCGTTTGATTACTTCAACTTGAGCAAGGTTATGTCAGATGGCTGCATTCGATAAGACGACAAGCATAAGTTAGACTGTTCGTAAAAATGGGATAATCGATCTTTTCAGGCGCGGTGGGAATATGGATAAACTGGAATCAATGCGGGTATATGTTTGTGTGGTCGAAACCCATAGCTTCGCCAGGGCGGCAGAAGTGCTGGGGCTACCGCGTTCAACCGTATCGCGGGTCGTTAAGGAGCTGGAGACATACCTGGGCATTCAGCTTTTACAGCGCACCACCCGGAAACTCAGCGTGACCGCAGAAGGCCGACGTTACTATGACGAGAGCAAACGGCTGCTGACGGATATTGCGACAATGGAGTCTTCCTTTCCCGGCAGATCCGCGCAGCCCAGAGGCCGTTTTAAAGTCGGGATGCCGCAGTCTCTCGCCCGACATTGCATTCTTCCCGGTCTCCCTGAATTTCTCCGCCAGTATCCCGAGCTGGAGCTGATACTCTGTTCCAGCGATAACGTGGAGGACATTATTCAGGAAGGGTATGACTGCGTGATCCGCACCGGGAGGATCGAAGATTCAACGACGCTGGTCGCGCGCCCTCTGGCGAACTTCAGATGGGTTGTTCTGGCTTCTCCGGGCTATATAGCCGCCTGTGGTAAGCCGAAAAATCTCGACCAACTGGAAAAGCATTACGCAGTCGGCTACCTGAACCACCGCACCGGGCGTACCATTGACTGGTTTTTTACGCGTGATGACGGCGATTGTGCAATCCGCATGAAGGAGACGCTGATCGTCGATGACACCGATGCCTATATCCAGGCCGGAATTCAAGGGCTCGGATTAATTCGCGTGGCCAGCTATCTGGCTGAGCCGTATCTGAAGAGCGGGGCATTGGTCCGCTGTATGGAGGACGTCTCTTTCGATTTACCGCTTTCGCTTGTCTATCCACAAAACCGCTATCTCCCGCCTTCGGTACGCGCCTTTTATGACTGGAGCAGAGCGGTGCTATACCAACATGGTGACTGACGGGCGAAAACCCTGGTTTTGCTTAATAGTCGGAAATAAAAAAAGCCCGTCAGAGAACGGGCGAAATAAGCAAATGATTTAGTGATTCGTTATCAACATTGTTGGAGGATAACGCCGCGTATCTTACGTGGCTGAGGGCAATGCAGATACCTGACAAATTCGGTAGGTGAAACAATAAATTAAACGTGCACTACAGTGCGTCAAAAGTGGGGTAGAGACTGTTTTCCAGATATTCAACGAAAAACCAAATCTCACCGCTGAAAATAAACCATAAGCCAAATATAATAAGCAATAAAATAATTAAGGTGAGTATTATTTCTGTCTTTCCCATTGTTGCCACAACCCACCCGTCGTTAATTTACTTAAGCTGGGCATTGTAGCGGGGCTTTTCACGATACTCCAGTTTCATGCCGCAAGGACTTTATTACGCCCATCGTTTTTGGCGCGATAGAGCGCATCGTCGACACGTTTAAACAGCGCGTCAATACTCTCTTCCGGGTCATGCCGAGCCACGCCAATACTGACGGTAAAGCGCGGTAAGCCTGGGAGGGTAATATGGGCGACCGCCGCACGGACGGATTCGGCAATCTTCAGCGCCGTTTCGAGAGACGTACGCGGCAACAGGATGACAAACTCTTCACCGCCCCAGCGAAACACCAGGTCATCTTGTCTGCTGCAGGCTTCCAGCGTTCGGGAGAGGGCGATGAGCACCTCATCACCCTTCAGGTGACCAAAGAGGTCGTTGATATTTTTAAAATGATCGGTATCCACCAGCAGCAGGCTAAATTGCTGCTGGGCGGAGAGGTGGCTCAGGTTGGTTTGGTCGATAACGTTATAAAACTGACGTCGGTTGAGTAACCCCGTCATCGAGTCACGTAATGCAGCATTTTCCAGCTCCTGCTCAAGCCTCTTTTGCTCAGTAATATCATGGATTATGCACAGCATCAGTTTGTCGCCGTAGATCTCAATGGGCCCCGCGTAGGTCTGGACGTGGCGGGTGGTGCCATCGGCAAGGCGGTGAATAAAATTAAGCGGCTTATGTCCGCCGGGCAGTGCGGCGATCTCCGTCATGATGGGCATGACGCCTCTGCCAAGCGTGTTAATTTCCCAGGTGTGCTTCCGGCACATCTCATCATGTGAATAACCGTAAAAGCTGAGCGCGGCCAGGTTTGCATCGACAATTTGCCCGTCACGGGGAGGATCGATTAGCAACATTGGTGCGCTGTTGGTCAGGAAAAAGCGGGCGTAAAACCCCTGTTTTTTGCGTTGATAGGTTGCGGAACGGCTGGCTTTCAGGCCTGAGGGGGCGTGCGAAGAGATTCCTTCGAAAACGATAACATCACCATCCGGCGTGACGTGGGTGAGGGAGAGGCGACAGCTTATCGGTACGTCCTGCCCGCCCCGGCTAACTGTCCAGATCTCGACAATATCGTGATCGTTCTTCAGTTCAGGAACATACATCGACAGTACGGTTTGCGCACTTGCAGAACAGGACCCTTTACGCAGGTTATTCAGCGTTTTATTACCCATTAACTGTATTGCGGCCACATTTGCAAAAATAATCTGTTCCGAAACAGGAGAAATGAGCCACACGGGCGTTTTAATTGCATTAAGCGCATCAAAACTATTTTGCGACATAGTATTTTCCTGTTCATCGGCACGATACGCCTGGCAATCATGGCAGAACTGACCCGCATGTACTCCCTTGAAACATACTCTACTCAATCCCGTCAGGCATGATTTTTTTGTGAAATAAATTCGGGGTCCGTTTGAATTTTACTTATGGGTATAATTTGTTTGTCTGAGTTTTTTTGTAGCAGCAGCCACGGAACCTGTTCAGCAGGCAAGGGGCGGGAGAAAAGGTAGCCCTGGAGATAGTCACAGCCGAGGCTGGTCAGTATTGCCTGCTGTTCGTCCGTTTCAATCCCCTCGGCAACGACAGTCATCTCCATGGTGCGCGCAATATTAATAATGGTTTCCACCAGCTTGCGGCTTTTTTCATTTCCCAGCATAGAGGACACAAAGCTCTTGTCGATTTTAAGCTCTTTTGCCGGAAGAACGCTCAGCATCAGCAGGTTGGAATAACCCGTGCCAAAATCATCAATAGAGACGGTGATCCCCGCATGGTTAAAGGCGTTGAGCAGCTCGATGCTGCGGTCGAGATTTTTTAGCGCGGTACTCTCCGTGACCTCCAGGATCAGCCTTGAGGGCGACAGATTATATTTATCCAGCATGGACGACACGATGTGAAAGATATCCGGCTGTTCGAACTGAATAGGGGATAAATTGAGCGATAACGTCCACTGACTGAAACCTTGTTCAGTCCAGAAATGAAGCTGCCGACACGCGGCTTCAATAGCCCAGTTGCCAACTGGAATAATCAAACCCGTTTGTTCCAGAGTGGGTAAAAACAGACCTGGCAGCAAAACGCCTTGCTCCGGATGCCGCCAGCGCAGAAGAGCCTCAAAACCGTGGATTGTCTTATCTTTAGCATGCCAGGTTGGCTGATACCACAGTTCAAACCGATCGCTTTCCAGCGCCTGATAAAGTTCCTGCAGAAAACCCGGCTGCGCCGGAACCGCCGTTGACATCTCAGGGCGGTAAAACGCCCAGCCGTTACGACCTTCTTGCTTAACGTGGTGTAAGGCGGCATCCGCCTTAAACTTCAGTTCATGCAGCGTTTCGCCATCCTGAGGATAAAGGCTTACACCCGCGCTGAGGGTGGTACTCAGCGTATGTCCGCAAAGCGAAAGCGGGCGGCGCATATCCGCAAGCAGCGTCGTGAGCAGGGTAGTGAGCTTTTCTTCGTCGCATTCGGGAACCAGCAGGATAAAGGCATCCCCACCCAGCCTGGCCAGCGTCATCTCACGGGTAAGTAGGGAGGTGATGCGTTGGGCAATGGTAATTAATAACTCATCACCGACGCTGTGACCCCAGGTATCATTCACGCGTCTGAAGCGATCGACATTCAGAAAAACCACGCCAAATTGTTTGTTACTTAACAAGGCGCTGTGCAGACAATCCTGCATTCGGATATCCATCTGCTGGCGGTTTGCGAGGCCGGTGAGAGCGTCAAAGCGAACCTGTAGCTCAAGCTGACGGTTGAGTTGGCGCAGATTGTCCGTCAGCCGGCTGGTCCGCCAGTGCGAATCGATAAGCGAAATAATTAACATCATGCCGAGCAGGGCGAGCGTGGTGACGGAAACCCAGATGGATAACCCCAGCTCGCTGACCCCGCCGGGGAGCGTATGCGCCATCTCATTGAAATGCGCGGCGCTCATGCCCGTATAGTGCATCGCGCAAATGGCGGCGCCCATGACTAACGCGGCAAGAATGCGAGTCACAAAGACCCCTTTGTGCTTATCTCTAAGGCGAAAAGCCAGCCACAGCGCCACACCGGAGGCGACCACGGCAATCATCACGGACACACCCACAATGCGCCGATCCCAGAGGATGCTTCCTTCCAGCATCAACGCGGCCATGCCGATATAGTGCATAGCGACCACGCCAGCGCTGAGGATAACCGTGGCGAAGAACAGCCGAAAGGGAGAGAGGTGTTTGCCCGTAACGGCAATATTTATTGCTATCGTGGAGGCAACGATCGCCACACCGAGAGACGCAAGGGTTAGCCATAGGTCATAGCTCATCATCATCGGCATTTGCATCGACAGCATACCGATGAAGTGCATTGACCAGATCCCGATGCCCAGCGTGATCCCGCCGGCAATGCGCCAGAACAGAGCCGCTTTACGGCTGGAAAGGGGAATTTTCCCGGCGCTGTCCAGGGCCACAAAGGAGGCGATAAACGCCACTAGATAAGAGACAGCGATCAACACAGGGTCCCACGATATATTGAGCATTATGCAATCCCACGCCTGAGAGGGTTACCGATTTTGCCGGCCGGCACGTCTTTATCTGGCAACGAACATGCGCATTCAAACCATATTAGTTATTTATCGTGGAAAATAGCCACTAATATAAAAGGTCAAACTTACCCGCAATATAAAATATATTCTTTATGTTAATGCATTAAGTACTGCTAAACATAGTCGATAGATTGTAGCAAAGCGTCTTAAATATGTGTGCATATGGACCGTTTTACCGCAGATAATGGTATCGCTTCAGGAGGCTTTGGACCAGCAATACAGCATATGGGGCATGACATTTCTACTAAAACCTCTTTTTTATCTGACTTAAGTTAAATACAGGGTTGGTAACGGCGAAACGAGAAACCAGCGTATTATGTGAGGACAAACGCAAAAGTGAATGCTATAAATCTAAATGCCGACCAAAATATAAGTTGTGGGTAAAATCATGCTAAGAAATATTAGTGTCAGGACCTTCATTGCCTGGTTCCTGCTGTGCCTGTTTTTAGTGAATGCAGGTATCGTTGTTCTATTTTCCAGCAATCTTCCTCTTTTCGTTTCGATTAATCTGGTCAATTTCGTTGGATTATTTTTGCTCTGGAGTTATATGACGAAGTTTCTTGTGACACCGATCAATACTGTGAAAAAAAGTATTGAAGAAGTGACCGCAGGCAACTTAGGCGTCTCTATACCCGAGTTTGGCAATAACTGTGCGGGGCGATTAATTCCCGGGATTAATACTCTTTCCAGCAACATCGCTACGCTGGTGCGTGAGATCAGGGCATCATCACAAAACGCCATGGCCTTGTCGGATCAGCTCTCTTCCCGCAGTGCTCAGCTCTCGGTGAAAACAGAGCAGCAGTCTGCATCTCTGGTGCAAACTGCGGCAAGCATGGAGCAGATGGCGGCAAGTACCCGAAACAATGCCGATAATACCCGGCTGGCGAGCGAGCAGGCGAATGCCGCGACGCTGCAGGCGCGCAAGGGCGGAGATCTGATGGAACAGGTTGCCAGCAATATGCAATCCATTACCGAGTGCGCGCAGCAGATGACGGAAATTATCTCCCTGATCGACGGGATTGCATTCCAGACGAATATTCTGGCGCTTAACGCGGCCGTCGAGGCCGCGCGGGCGGGCGATCACGGGAAAGGGTTCTCCGTGGTCGCAGAGGAAGTCCGAAACCTGGCTCACCGCAGCGCTGAGGCGGCGAAAAACATCAAAACGCTGATTGACGTTACCAGCAGTAATGTCACCCAGGGTGCCAGCGTTGTGTCGGAAGCGGAGAAGAATATGCGTGACATCGTGACCGGCTCCGGCAACGTCAGCCGGTTAATGGACGAAATTTCTACCTCAACCGCAGAGCAGGAGAAGGGCATTTCCCAGATCACGCTGGCGCTGTCCGAACTGGAGCGGGTCACGCAAAGCAACGTGGCGATGGCGGAGGAGCTCAACGGTTCCTCTGATGTGCTGCGTAATCAGGTGATCGAACTGCAGACGCGGACCCGAAATTTCAGGCTGGACCAGGGGCACCCCTCGTCACCCGTAGCCAGCCCTGTCTCGTTTCATCCGCGCCCCGAGCACTCTCATTGACAGCTTCCCGAAGCCTGGCATGCCAGGCTTTTTTATTCTCAAAATATAGCGTGTACAATTCCTGAGCGATTTCAGCGCGATGCGAAACATAGTTGTTGCTTAACCCCTGATGGAAGCTAGACTGACATCGAAAGAGCCAAACAGGGGAGGCGCTGTGGAGAGCATTAAAGGATCCGAACTTAACGTTCCTGACGCAGTTTTTGCGTGGGTGCTGGACGGTCGCGGCGGTGCCCGACCGCTGGAAGATGATGATGTCATTGATAAAGAGCATCCCTGCTGGCTACATCTGAACTATACCCACCCGGACAGCGCTGACTGGCTGGCCTGGACTCCGCTGCTGCCTAACAACGTACGTGATGCGCTGGCGGGGGAAAGCCTGCGGCCTCGCGTAAGCAGGATGGGTGACGGGACGCTTATCACCCTGCGCTGTATAAACGGCAGCACGGATGAACGTCCCGATCAACTGGTTGCGATGCGCGTTTATATGGACGATGGGCTGATTGTTTCCACACGTCAGCGTAAGGTTCTGGCGCTGGATGACATTGTAAACGACCTCAAAGAGGGGACCGGACCGGTTGACTGCGGCAGCTGGCTGGTGGACGTCTGTGACGCCCTGACCGATCATGCGAGCGAATTTATTGAAGAGCTGCACGATAAAATCATCGACCTGGAAGATAATCTGCTCGATCAGCAGATCCCGCCGCGCGGCTTTCTGGCGCTATTGCGCAAGCAACTGATCGTGATGCGTCGGTATATGACGCCACAACGGGATGTGTATGCCCGTCTGGCCAGTGAAAGACTCAACTGGATGAATGACGATCAGCGCCGCCGGATGCAGGACATTGCTGACAGGCTGGGCCGTGGGCTGGATGAGATTGATTCCTGTATCGCCCGAACGGCGGTCATGGCGGATGAAATCGCACAGGTGATGCAGGAGTCGCTGGCGAGAAGAACCTACACGATGTCCCTGATGGCGATGGTCTTTTTACCCAGCACATTTCTGACAGGGCTTTTTGGCGTCAATCTGGGCGGTATACCCGGCGGCGAATATCGGTACGGCTTCACCGCGTTTTGCGTCATGTTAGTTGTTTTGATTGGTGGTGTTGCATGGTGGTTGCATCGTAGTAAATGGCTGTAAATTTACGATTTTTTCACCTTTTTCGAGGATTAAAACGCTCTTTTAATTGAGCGAAGTCAATAAACATCACCCCCGTAAGGTGCAATATTACTCCCGCAGGTGAATGCAACGTCAAGCGATGGGCGTTGCGCTCCATATTGTCTTACTTCCTTTTTTGAATTACTGCATAGCACAATTGATTCGTACGACGCCGACTTTATAGTCGGCTTTTTTTTGCCTCCTGTTTCTCAGCGTCTACCCTAAAAGGGACGACAGCAAATCCTGGAGGGAAAGATGAGCATTTTACTCGCTCTGCTAATGCAACACGCGCGTCAGTCCGATCCTGTCCCCACCGATCCCGTGCCGATGCCCGATCCCATTCCGCGTCCGCAGCCGATGCCAGACCCGCCGCCGGACGAAGAACCGATTAAATTGTCGCATCGAACCCCGAGATCTGCGAGGATACGCGCCATCTGACCGTAAAGATGACCACGAGAGATTATTGTGACCGCTTTTTCTACCCTGAATGTTCTGCCTGCCACCCAACTCGACAACCTCAACGAGTTGGGATACCTCACGATGACGCCTGTTCAGGCGGCCGCGCTGCCCGCTATCCTTGAAGGCCGGGACGTGCGTGTGCAGGCGAAAACGGGCAGTGGGAAAACGGCCGCTTTCGGTCTTGGTCTGCTGCAGCATATTGACGCGTCGCTGTTTCAGACCCAGTCACTTGTCCTGTGCCCGACCCGCGAGCTGGCAGACCAGGTCGCGGGTGAACTGCGTCGCCTGGCGCGCTTCCTGCCCAATACCAAGATCTTAACCCTCTGCGGTGGGCAGCCGTTTGGCGCACAGCGCGATTCGCTTCAGCACGCGCCGCACATTATTGTCGCGACGCCCGGCCGCCTGCTTGATCACCTGCAAAAAGGCACCGTTTCGCTCGATGCCTTAAGCACGCTGGTGATGGACGAGGCGGACAGGATGCTGGATATGGGCTTCAGCAATGCCATTGATGAAGTGATCCGCTTCGCGCCGGCCGGGAGGCAGACGCTGCTGTTCTCTGCGACCTGGCCTGAAGCCATCGCCGCGATCAGCGGTCGCGTGCAGAATAATCCGCTCACCATTGAGATCGATAGCGTCGATGCTCTGCCGGCCATCGAACAGCAGTTCTTTGAAACCTCGCAGCAGGGAAAAATCCCGCTCCTGCAGAAACTGCTGAGCCAGCACCAGCCTGCGTCATGCGTGGTGTTCTGTAATACCAAAAAAGACTGCCAGGCGGTTTGTGATGCCCTGAATGCGGCGGGGCAGAGCGCACTGTCTCTGCATGGTGATCTGGAACAGCGCGATCGCGATCGGACGCTGGTGCGCTTTGCTAACGGCAGCGCCCGCGTGCTGGTCGCGACCGACGTCGCCGCCCGCGGTCTGGACATCAAATCCCTTGAACTGGTGGTGAACTATGAGCTGGCCTGGGACCCGGAAGTGCACGTCCACCGTATTGGTCGTACCGCGCGCGCCGGAAACAGCGGGCTGGCCATCAGCTTCTGCGCGCCGGAAGAGGCGCAGCGCGCCAATATTCTCTCAGAAATGTTGCAGATCAAACTGAACTGGGTGAACGCGCCGGGGAACGTCAGGCTCGTGCCGCTGGAGGCCGAAATGGCGACGCTGTGCATTGATGGCGGCAAAAAGGCCAAGATGCGACCGGGGGATGTGCTGGGCGCACTGACCGGAGATGTGGGGCTGGAAGGGGCGGATATCGGGAAAATTGCGGTTCATCCGGCACACGTGTACGTGGCGGTTCGACAGGCGGTTGCGCATAAGGCGTGGAAGCAGCTGCAAAACGGCAAGATTAAAGGCAAAACCTGCCGCGTACATCTGCTGAAATAAGGCATAAAGCGTCTCAGAAGGTTTTTCTGAGACGCCCATCGCTTATTTCACTTCAAGCACGTTCAGACGCAACTCTTCGAACTGATTGTCTTCGTCTTCCGGCTGCCAGCCCGCAGGCTGCATTGGGATCTCTTCCCGGTCAAACGCCAAATCGCCACCATTCACCACCTCCGAGCCGTGGTTGATACCTTTGAAGTCGAACAGCTCTACGTCCGCGAGGTGGGAAGGAACCACGTTCTGCATCGCGCTGAACATGGTCTCAATACGGCCCGGATAACGTTTGTCCCAGTCGCGCAGCATGTCGCCAATCACCTGACGCTGCAGGTTCGGCTGTGAGCCGCACAGATTGCATGGAATGATCGGGAACCCTTTCGCCTGAGAAAAACGCTCAATGTCTTTTTCCCGGCAGTAGGCAAGAGGGCGGATCACAATATGCTTGCCGTCATCGCTCATCAGCTTAGGCGGCATGCCTTTCATCTTGCCGCCGTAGAACATGTTCAGGAACAGCGTTTGCAGAATATCGTCGCGGTGATGGCCCAGCGCAATTTTGGTCGCGCCCAGTTCCGTTGCGGTGCGATAGAGAATGCCGCGGCGCAGACGGGAGCAAAGCGAGCAGGTGGTTTTCCCTTCCGGAATCTTCTCTTTCACGATGCCGTAGGTGTTTTCTTCGACGATTTTATACTCAACGCCCAGCTGCTCCAGATATTCCGGCAGAATGTGCTCCGGGAAACCCGGCTGTTTCTGGTCAAGGTTGACCGCCACCAGAGAAAAATTTACCGGCGCACTTTGCTGAAGATTACGCAGGATCTCCAGCATGGTGTAGCTGTCTTTACCCCCTGACAGGCAAACCATGATGCGGTCGCCTTCTTCAATCATGTTGAAGTCCGCAATGGCCTCGCCCACGTTACGGCGCAGGCGCTTTTGCAGTTTATTCAGGTTGTATTGTTCTTTCTTTGTATTTGGTTGATTTTCTTGCATTTATTACTACCTTCGGAGCCAGTAGCGGCGAAAGACGGGTTAGCGCCGGCAGATAATAGCCAGCAGGCAAAAGTATGCCGCGTATGGTACGGATTCCGGCGGCGAATGCCAGCACGTTTTACAATCTGCGCAATAGCTAATAAAGCGTAGTCGGCTTTCTGTTCGCCTTCCGGGAGAGGGGGGACCAAAACAAACTGGCGTTATCGTTGAACGCGGAAGCCATAAGGTACTGCTTGCTCATGATGGCGCGTATGCGAAGCTTCACAAAATGCAATTCGGTGCGTCGAAGAGGTCATTCATTTTGAGGCCCGCATGCAAAGCGGGCTGATAGCACCTGACCGGATACTTGCATAAGATAGCGTATAATGCTTTCCCGACATACGCTTACATATTCTGTGACTGACCCTATGACATTGAATCGCTTTTGTTTTATTCTGCTGATCTTCACTGCGATCGGCAGCTTTTTTTCCTCGTATCCTTTTGCAATGTGGTTTCTGCTGATTAATATGCTGACGATAGCGATTTATGGTGTCGACAAAACGGCGGCACGAAAAGCGATGCGCAGGATACCGGAAGTCACTTTACTGACGTTTGGTACTGTGGGAGGGTGGCCAGGCGCCATATTGGGCCAACAGCTCTTTCGCCATAAAACGCAGAAGCAACCCTTCAAAACCTGGTTTTTGCTGAGCATCGTCGTGAATATTTCAGCCACGGCGGCGCTTTATCATTTCTGTCCCTTTATTCTTTATTGAACATCATCAGGACCGCACAAATTCACCGTTGACCTCAAGTTAACTTGAGCTTTTAAGATGTCTGCGACATGTTGATACAGGAGTAACATCTTAAAATGAAAGACATTGATGTAGGATTCACTCATGTTGCGTTTATGGTCAGGGATCTGGAGAAGAGCCTTGCTTTCTATCGGCGATATGCCGGGATGGACGTCATCCATTCGCGTGAGCCCGATCTTCCAACTGCCCGTAAAGTGGCGTGGCTAACTGACCATACGCGTCCTTTTGCGCTGGTTCTGGTGCAGGCGGACACCGTGACCGATACGCCGCTGGGGCATTTTGGCCACCTTGGGATTGCCTGCGCCACGCGCGAAGAAATTGACAGAAAAACTGCGATGGCCGCTAAAGAAGGGGTGTTGAGGAAAGCGCCGGAAGATCTGGGTGACCCCGTCGGTTATTATGTATTTTTTGCCGATCCTGACGGTAATACCTTAGAGCTCTCATATGGCCAGCGTGTCGGAATAACAGCGATCCAGGCGAAATAGTAAAACGCCTGAAAACGGTCTGAAAAATCCTGCTACGCTTGTTTGTTGTATCAGGAGCATGAGTATGAAGAACAAAGACGAACAAACAGGATTAGTGGGGCTGGCGATTGGGGCTGCCGTTATAGGGCTGGTTTCATCGCAAAAAACGATCGATCGTGACAGCATTGTCAACGAACTTGTCAGGCTGGGCAGGCAGAAAGGCGATGGTGTAGAAGATGAGGTTTTTCTCAAAGCTGCCGAACTGGTAAGAAAAGGGGTATAGCCAATGGCTGACATTCGTCATGCACAGTGCCACTGTGGTGCGGTGGCTTTTACCGTCGAACTGACTGACGGCTTGAATACCGCGCGGCGCTGCAGCTGCTCTTTTTGCCGTATGCGGGGCGCGGTTGTGGTCTCTGCACCGCTGTCGGGTATCGCCGTGACCAGAGGTGAGGATAAGCTGACGGAGTACCGGTTCAACACGGGGACGGCGCGCCATTTCTTCTGCTCGGTCTGCGGGATTTACACATTCCATCAGCGTCGCTCTAACCCAAATGAATACGGCGTCAATGTGGCCTGTTTTAAAAATGTGTCGCCGTTTGATTTCCCAGAAGTGACGGTGATGGATGGCGTAAATCATCCGAGCGACGGCGAAAGCGGCGTTTTTGGCTATCTCTCGTTTCGCAAAAAAGAGACCAATCAAGATTAATTACCGCCTGGCCTTTTTTTTATCAGCTTGGCTATAGTGGGAAGTGGGTTTCTAAAACAGGAGAAATTATGCTCTGTGTAGAAAAAGACGATCCGCGTGAGGCCCCGGAATCAGGGGATAAAAAACCTCAACCCGTGAAAAAATAACGCTCGAAATGCGTATGACCGCCACCGGCACTGCTGGTGGCTTTTTTCTGGGAATCACTGTTAATGGTGATCCAGATGGTTTAGCAGCGTGCCGAGATGCCCGACAATATCTCGAAAATCAAAGATTAACGCCATCCACAAGCATGCTAAAAGTGTCAGAATGGTAACGGATATACGACCAAACAACGCAGGTATCCTTAATGAAGAGGGGGATATCGGCGCAGTCTAACCCGCTTTCTTTCAACTTATCCTCAACAATATCGCGATAAAGCGCTGTTGCGAGACAAACATCAAAAAAAGGAGAGCCCGCATGACGCTGCGGGCTCTGACCATCAGAACTGGTAAACCAGGCCTAATGCAACGACATCGTCGGTGCTGATACCGTTGTTTTTGTAGAAGCTGTCATCTTCATCCAGCAGGTTGATTTTATAATCAACGTAGGTGGACATGTTCTTGTTGAAATAGTAGGTCGCGCCTACGTCCGCATATTTAACCAGGTCCTGATCGCCCTGACCGTTGCCCAGGTCTTTCCCTTTAGACTGCAGGTAAGAAATGGCCGGACGCAGACCGAAATCGAACTGGTACTGTGCGGTCACTTCGAAGTTCTGAGTTTTGTTGGCAATACCACCGCCTGATTTGCTATCACCTGAACCGTACGGCGTCATATTACGGGTTTCAGAATACATCGCCGCCAGGTAGATATTATTTGCGTCATATTTGAGGCCTGCAGTCCAGGCATCCGCTTTATCACCACCCGCATATTGAGACGCAGCGCCAGTACCTGCGCTTACCTGGTCATTTGTACGGTCAGATGAGGCGTAAGCGGCACCGGCACTGAACCCCATGCCGAAATCATAGGTGGTTGAAATACCGAAGCCGTCGCCATTCTCATAACGCATGTCGCGGCCGTTGTTGGTGCCTTCCTGATTGTTGCTGGCATCTTCATTGTTGCCCTGATACTGCAGCGCGAAGTTCAGACCCTGCACCAGACCATAGAAGTCAGTGTTGCGGTAGGTTGCCACGCCGTTGGCGCGGCCGGTCATAAAGTTATCCGCATAGGTGTAAGAGTCGCCGCCGAACTCAGGCAGCATATCGGTCCAGCCTTCCACGTCGTACAGCACGCCATAGTTACGACCATAATCGAAGGAACCGTAGTCACCCACTTTGACACCCGCGAAGGCCAGACGCGTCCAGGACTGATTATCAGACCCTTCGGTGTTATTCGCCTGAATGTTATATTCCCACTGCGCGTAGCCGGTCATTATGTCGTTAATCTGCGTTTCACCTTTGAAACCCAGACGCATGTAGGTTTGATCGCCGTCTTTAGAGGCATCGTCGGAGAAATAGTGCAGACCATCTACTTTTCCGTACAGATCTAATTTGTTGCCGTCTTTATTATAAATTTCTGCCGCATGCGCGGCGCCAGCCATTAACAGAGCTGGAATCATCAGAGCCAGTACTTTTCTTTGCATCGTGATATTCCTTTGCAGTTGTTTTTATTTGATTACCTGTTGAACTTTCTGAAACCGAAAGTTGTCCCATGCTAAATCACTCCTGTGAAAGAGTAATAAAATATCTGTCTCTTATACACATCTGACGCTGCCGACGACGGA
>NZ_JAAQOK010000058.1:0-26681 GCF_011683705.1 Enterobacter sp. 725m/11
TCCGTCGTCGGCAGCGTCAGATGTGTATAAGAGACAGCTTCCGTATAGTCCTTTGCGACATATTTCCCACCTTCCTTTGGTAAATCATCGAGATACCAGATGCGATCCAGCACGGTAATGCCGACACAAACGATGCGAGTCATGGTGATTCCTTCTGCGATTTCTGATGCCTTCATTTTAATTTCACCAAATGTTTAAAAAGTGACCCGTGTCAATTTTTTGACTATAAATTACAAATACGATCAAAAACAGACAACACAAACGCGCAGAAATTGACACGATGTGACAGGAGAGAGGCATGTCAGCGATCGCATTTATCGGTTTAGGGCAGATGGGCGCGCCAATGGCGAAGAATCTGTTGAAGCAAGGCCACCAGCTTAACGTCTTTGACGTGAACCCGCAGGCGGTTCAGGCGCTGGTGGAGAGCGGCGCACGGGCGGCGGCTACGCCCGCTCAGGCCGCAACGGACGCCGAATTCGTCATTACCATGCTGCCAAACGGCGACCTGGTGCGCAGCGTGCTGTTCGGCGAGCACGGCGTGTGCGAAGGGTTATCCCGCGACGCGCTGGTGATTGATATGTCCACCATCCACCCGCTGCAAACCGACGCGCTGATCCGTGACATGGCTGAACGCGGCTTCAGCCTGATGGACGTGCCCGTGGGACGCACGTCCGACCATGCCATCGCCGGCACGCTGCTCCTGCTGGCGGGCGGCACCGCGCAGCAGGTGGAACGCGCCACCCCCGTCTTAATGGCGATGGGCAATGAGCTGATTAACGCCGGCGGGCCGGGCATGGGCATCCGCGTAAAGCTCATCAATAACTACATGAGCATCGCCCTGAACGCGCTTTCCGCCGAGGCGGCCGTGCTGTGTGAAGCGCTTGGCCTCTCCTTTGACGTGGCGCTGAAGGTGATGAACGGCACGCCGGCGGGTAAAGGCCACTTCACCACCTCATGGCCGAACAAGGTGTTGAAAGGCGATCTTTCACCCGCCTTCATGATCGACCTTGCGCATAAAGATCTGGGGATCGCCCTGGACGTGGCTAACCAGCTCCACGTTCCGATGCCGCTGGGCGCGGCGTCCCGCGAAGTTTACAACCAGGCTCGCGCCGCCGGGCGCGGGCGCGAAGACTGGACGGCCATTCTTGAACAGGTTCGCGCATCTGCCGGGCTGAAAAAATCACACTGATACGAAAGGACTGAGGAATGACGATGTACACCCTGAAAGATATCACCCGACCTTCCGGCGGTTTTGCAATGCTGGCCGTGGATCAGCGCGAAGCGATGCGCCTGATGTTTGCCGCCGCAGGCGCGCCGGTGCCAGTAACCGACCAGCACCTGACGGATTTTAAGGTCAACGCGGCGAAGATTCTGTCGCCGTACGCCTCTGCCATTCTCGTCGACCAGCAGTTCTGCTATCGCCAGATTGTGGAGCAGCAGGCCGTAGCCAACAGCTGCGCGATGATTGTGGCGGCCGACGAGTTTATTCCGGGGAACGGTATTCCGGTCGACAGCGTGGTGATCGACAAAAGCATCGACGCGCAGGCGGTCAAACGCGACGGCGGCAAGGCTCTCAAGCTGCTGGTGCTGTGGCGTAGCGATGAAGATCCGCAGCAGCGCCTGGAGATGGTGAAAGCGTTCAATACGCTGTGCCACGGCAACGGGCTGCTGAGCATTATCGAGCCTGTGGTGCGTCCGCCGCGTCGCGGAGCCGAATTTAACCGCGAACAGGCGATTATCGATGCGGCCAAAGAGCTGGGCGACAGCGGTGCCGACCTTTACAAGGTGGAGATGCCGCTGTTCGGCAAGGGCACCCAGCAGGAACTGCTGGCGGCCTCGCAGAAGCTGAACGAGAACATCGCCATGCCGTGGGTGATCCTCTCGTCCGGCGTGGACGATAAGCTGTTCCCGCGCGCCGTGAGCGTGGCGATGCAGGCTGGGGCATCGGGCTTTTTAGCCGGTCGCGCCGTCTGGTCCTCGGTGATTGGCCTGCCGGATACCGAGCTGATGCTGCGTGATATTTCCGTACCAAAACTTCAGCGTCTGGGTGAGATTGTCGACGAAATGATGGCTCGCCGTTAAGAAAGGACCCGAACATGAAATGGTTTAACACCCTGAGCCACAACCGCTGGCTCGAACAAGAGACCGACCGCATTCTTGATTTCGGCAAAAACGCCGCCGTGCCGACCGGCTTTGGCTGGCTGGGCAATAACGGGCAGGTTCGCAGCGATATGGGCACCCATCTTTGGATCACCGCCCGCATGCTTCACGTGTACGCGGTGGCGGCGAACATGGGCCGTCCCGGCGCGTATGCCCTGGTTGAGCACGGCATTAATGCCCTCAACGGTCCGCTGCGCGACAAACAGCACGGCGGCTGGTACGCCTGCGTAAACGATGAAGGCGTAATTGATGCCTCCAAGCAGGGCTATCAGCACTTCTTCGTCCTGCTGGGCGCGGCGAGCGCCGTCACCACCGGACACCCGCAGGCACGCAAGCTGCTGGACGATGCCATCGAGGTGATTGAGCGCTACTTCTGGAGCGAACAGGAGCAAATGTGCCTCGAGTCCTGGGATGAAGCCTTCAGCAAAACGGAAGATTACCGCGGCGGTAACGCCAACATGCACGCCGTGGAAGCCTTCCTGATTGTCTATGACGTGACCCACGACCGCAAATGGCTCGACCGCGCCCTGCGCATCGCCTCGGTGATTATTCACGACGTGGCGCGCAAAGGTGAGTACCACGTTAACGAACATTTCGACACCAACTGGAACCCGATCCGCGACTACAACATTGATAATCCCGCCCACCGCTTCCGCGCCTACGGCGGCACGCCGGGACACTGGATTGAGTGGGGCCGCCTGATGCTGCACCTGCGCGCCGCGCTGGAAGCGCGCTTTGAAACTCCACCTGAATGGCTGCTGGAAGATGCAAAAGGCCTGTTCCACGCCACCATCCGCGACGCCTGGGCGCCCGACGGCGCCGACGGATTTGTCTATTCCGTGGGCTGGGACGGCAAGCCTATCGTCCGCGAACGCGTGCGCTGGCCGATCGTTGAGGCGATGGGCACGGCTTACGCGCTCTACACCGTCACCGGAGAAGCGCAGTACGAAGCCTGGTATCAGAAGTGGTGGGATTACTGCATCAAGTACCTGATGGATTACGAAAACGGTTCCTGGTGGCAGGAGCTGGACACCAATAACGAAGTGACCACCAAAGTCTGGGACGGTAAGCAGGATATTTACCATCTGCTGCACTGCCTGGTGATCCCCCGCCTGCCGCTGGCGCCGGGCTTAGCGCCTGCCGTCGCCGCCGGATTGCTGGACAGCCAGGCCAAATAATAAAGACGGAGTTTTTATGCGTACCCTACACAATATTGACCTGAAAAATAACGAACATGGCTTCACCCTGTGCTGGCAGGATCGCCTGATTTTGTCCCACTCCGAAGAAGCACCTTGCCTGTGGATCGGAGCAGGCGAAGCCGATATCGAGATGTTTCGCGGCAACTTCAGCATTAAAGATAAGCTCAACGAAAAGATTGCCCTGACGGACGCGACCGTCACGCAGCAAAGCGCGGGCTGGGCGATCCGCTTTACCCGCGGCGATGCGGTGAGCGCCACGCTGCTGGTGGGCGTGGATGCGGAAGGCCGTCTGGAGCTGAAGCTGAAAAATGATGCTCCCGGCCATAACCGCATCTGGCTGCGGCTGGCGGCGCAGCCGGAAGATCATATCTACGGCTGCGGCGAGCAGTTCTCGTACTTCGACCTGCGCGGCAAGCCGTTCCCGCTGTGGACCAGCGAGCAGGGCGTGGGCCGCAACAAGCAGACCTACGTCACCTGGCAGGCCGACTGCAAAGAGAACGCGGGCGGCGATTACTACTGGACCTTCTTTCCGCAGCCTACCTTCGTGAGCACCCAGAAGTATTACTGCCACGTGGATAACAGCTGCTACATGAACTTTGACTTCAGCGCGCCGGATTTCCACGAGCTGGCGTTCTGGGAAGATAACGCCACGCTGCGCTTCGAATGTGCGGAAACGTACGTCGATCTGTTGGAAAAACTGACCGGCCTGCTGGGACGTCAGCCGGAGCTGCCGGACTGGGTTTACGACGGCGTGACGCTGGGCATCCAGGGCGGCACCGAGGTGTGCCAGCAGAAGCTCGACGCCATGCGCGAGGGCGGCGTGAAGGTGAACGGCATCTGGGCGCAGGACTGGTCCGGCATCCGCATGACCTCCTTCGGCAAACGCGTGATGTGGAACTGGAAGTGGAACAGCGCGCTCTATCCGCAGCTTGACGAGCGGATCGGGCAGTGGAAGCAGGAGGGCGTACAATTCCTCTCCTATATCAACCCGTACGTCGCCAGCGATAAAGATCTCTGCGAAGAGGCGGCGAAACGCGGCTATCTGACCAAAAACGCCAACGGTGAGGACTACCACGTTGAATTCGGCGAGTTCTACGCGGGCGTTATCGACCTGACCAACCCGGAAGCCTACGGCTGGTACAAAGAGGTCATTAAAAAGAACCTGATCGAACTGGGCTGCGGCGGCTGGATGGCCGATTTCGGGGAATATTTGCCGACCGATACCTTCCTGCACAACGGCGTGAGCGCGGAGATCATGCATAACGCCTGGCCTGCCCTGTGGGCGAAATGTAACTACGAAGCGCTGGAGGAGACCGGCAAACTCGGCGAGATCCTGTTCTTCATGCGCGCGGGCTACACCGGCAGCCAGAAGCACTCGGTGATGATGTGGGCGGGGGATCAGAACGTCGACTGGAGCCTGGATGACGGCCTGGCGTCCGTCATCCCTGCGGCGCTGTCGCTGGCGATGACCGGGCACGGCCTGCACCACAGCGACATCGGCGGCTATACCACCCTGTTCGAGATGAAGCGCAGCAAGGAGCTGCTGCTGCGCTGGTGCGACTTCAGCGCCTTTACGCCGATGATGCGTACCCACGAGGGCAACCGCCCTGGCGACAACTGGCAGTTCGACGGCGATGCGGAAACCATCGCGCACTTTGCGCGCATGACTACCGTGTTCACCACCCTGAAGCCGTACATCAAAGCTGCGGTTGCGCAGAACGCGAAAAGCGGCCTGCCGGTGATGCGTCCGCTGTTCCTGCACTATGAGGACGACGCGCGCGCCTACACGCTGAAATACCAGTACCTGTTTGGCCGCGATCTGCTGGTGGCACCGGTTCATGAAGAGGGCCGCCGGGACTGGTCGCTTTATCTGCCGCAGGACAGCTGGGTCAATGCGTGGACCGGGGAAACCTGCCAGGGCGGTGACGTGACCGTTGATGCCCCGATTGGCAAACCGCCGGTCTTCTATCGCCAGCACAGCGAATGGGCAGATCTGTTTAGCACCTTACGTGATATCTGATAAGGCTCGCCCGCAGGGAAACCTGCGGGCAGACGGAGAACAATAATGAGTCAACATACTTCCGATCCGGCAACCCTACGCCTGCCGTTTAAAGAAAAACTCGCCTACGGGATGGGCGATCTCGGCTCTAACATCCTGCTGGATATCGGCACGCTCTATTTGCTGAAGTTTTACACCGACGTGCTGGGGCTGCCCGGCACCTACGGCGGGATTATCTTCCTGATTGCGAAGTTTTTTACCGCCTTCACCGATATGGGCACCGGGATCATGCTCGACTCCCGGCGCAAGATTGGCCCGAAAGGGAAATTCCGCCCGTTCGTACTGTACGCGGCGTTCCCGGTGACGCTGCTGGCAATTGCCAACTTCGTCGGCACACCGTTTGAAATCACCGGCAAAACGGTGATGGCGACGGTGCTGTTCATGCTGTACGGCCTGTTCTTCAGCATGATGAACTGCTCTTACGGCGCGATGGTGCCCGCCATCACCAAAAACCCGGATGAGCGCGCCTCGCTGGCGGCCTGGCGTCAGGGCGGCGCCACGCTCGGCCTGCTGCTTTGTACGGTGGGCTTTGTCCCGGTGATGAACCTGATTGAGGGTGACGACCAGCTTGGCTACATTTTTGCCGCCACCCTCTTCTCGCTGTTCGGGCTGTTCTTTATGTGGTGGTGCTATAAGGGCGTTACCGAGCGTTACGTCGAGACGCAGCCTGCTAACCCGGCGCAAAAGCCGGGGCTGTTGCAGTCGTTTCGCGCCATTGCCGGGAACCGTCCGCTGTTTATCCTGTGCATCGCGAACCTATGCACGCTGGGCGCGTTTAACGTTAAGCTCGCCATTCAGGTCTACTACACGCAGTACGTGCTGAACGACCCGATCCTGCTGTCGTACATGGGCTTCTTCAGCATGGGCTGTATTTTTATCGGCGTCTTTATGATGCCCGGCGCGGTGCGGCGCTTCGGCAAGAAAAAGGTCTACATCAGCGGGCTGATGATTTGGGTGGCGGGCGATCTGCTCAACTACTTCTTCGGCGGCGGCTCGGTGAGCTTTGTGGTGTTCTCCTGCCTGGCGTTCTTCGGCTCCGCGTTTGTGAACAGCCTGAACTGGGCGCTGGTGTCCGATACCGTGGAGTACGGCGAGTGGCGCACCGGCGTACGCTCCGAAGGGACGGTCTATACCGGCTTTACCTTCTTCAGGAAGGTCTCGCAGGCGCTGGCGGGCTTCTTCCCGGGGATCATGCTCACCCAGATCGGCTATGTGCCCAACGTGGTGCAGTCCGCCGGGACGGTTGAAGGGCTGCGGCAGCTGATATTTATCTACCCGAGCCTGCTGGCGGTCATCACCATCGTGGCGATGGGCTGCTTCTACAACCTCAACGAGAAGATGTATGTGCGCATCGTGGAAGAGATCGAACTGCGCAAACGTACGGCCTAAATGACGTGATAGAGCGCCCTGCGGGGCGCTCTGAGGATCGACCATGACATACAATACTGATCCGTTAACCCTGAAATTGAGCCTGCGAGAGAAGTGCGCCTACGGGATGGGCGATTTTGGCTCGAACCTGATGCTCTGTATTGGCACGCTGTACCTGCTGAAGTTTTACACCGATGAACTGGGGATGCCCGCGTTCTACGGAGGCATTATTTTCCTGGTGGCGAAGTTTTTTACCGCGTTCACCGACATGCTGACCGGGGTGCTGCTGGATTCCCGGCGTAACATTGGCCCGAGGGGGAAGTTCCGGCCATTCATACTTTACGCCTCCGTCCCGGTGGCGCTGGTCGCGACGGCGCAGTTTATGGCCAACGACTTTAGCCTGACGGTCAAAACGGCGCTCGCCACCGTGCTCTTCATGATGTTTGGGCTCTGCTACAGCCTGATGAACTGTGCCTACGGTGCGATGGTCCCTGCCATCACCAAAAACCCGAACGAGCGCGCGCAGCTGGCGGCGTGGCGACAGGGCGGCGCCACGGTGGGGCTGTTGCTCTGCACCGTCGGCTTTATGCCCATTCAGGCGCTGTTCGTCCACCAGCCCTCCCTCGGCTATCTGGTGGCTGCGCTGGTGTTCACCACCGGCGGCCTGTTCTGCATGTGGTGGTGCTACAGCGGGGTGAAAGAGCGCTATGTCGAGATAACGCCCGATCACCATAAGCCCGGCATTCTTAGATCGTTCTGCGCGATTTTTCGCAATCCGCCGCTGCTGGTGCTGTGCATTGCCAACCTGTGTACTCTCGCCGCGTTCAACATCAAGCTGGCGATTCAGGTCTATTACACCCAGTACGTGCTGAACGATCTGCATCTGCTGTCGTGGATGGGCTTTTTCAGCATGGGCTGCATTCTGATTGGCGTGTTTCTGGTGCCCGGCGCGGTGAAGCGCTTTGGAAAGAAGCCCGTCTATCTGGGCGGGCTGGCGCTGTGGGCGGTGGGCGACGTGCTGAACTTCTTCTGGGGAACCAGCTCCCTGCTGTTCGTGCTGTTTTCCTGCATGGCCTTTTTCGGCACCGCGTTTGTGAACAGCCTGAACTGGGCGCTGGTGCCGGATACCGTTGATTACGGCGAGTGGAAAACCGGCATCCGCGCCGAGGGATCGGTTTACACCGGCTACACCTTCTCGCGCAAAATCTCTGCCGCTCTCGCCGGCTTCCTGCCCGGCATCATGCTGACCCAGATCGGCTACGTTCCTCATGCGGTGCAGAGCGCGGGCACGCTGCTGGGTTTGCGTCAGCTTATTTTCCTCTGGCCGTGCGGCCTGGCAATCGTCGCCGCCGTGACCATGGGGCTGTTTTATAAACTCAACGAAGCGCGCTTCGCCTTTATTATCGAGGAGATTGGAAAACGGAAAAAACAGTCAGCGAATACCCCTGAGATAACACCCAACAATAAAGCGTCAGCAGTCACTTTATAACAATAATTCGGCCAGTATTTCCTTCCTGTTCATCAGGAGGGAGGCCTTTCTGTACCTGATACATGGACAAATTATGAAAAGAATCATCACTGTACTGATCGTGTCGTCTGTGTCCTGCCCGGTATTCGCCGGGGCCTATGTCGAAACCCGTGAAGCCTACAATACGGCCTCTGAGCTGCACGAAGTGATCCTGCGTGCCGGCTATAACTTCGATATGGGCGCGGGGTTGATGTTCACCAACGCCTACAACGTGGGGAGGTGGGATGAGCTCAAGCACAGCTATAACGAAATAGAGGGGTGGTATCCGCTCTTTAAACCGACGGACAAACTCACCTTCCAGCCGGGCGGGTTGATCAACGACAGCAGCGCCGGTTCGGGTGGCGCGGTTTATTTAGATACCAACTATAAATTCACGGACGGGTTTAATCTGACGTTCCGCTATCGCTATAACCATAACAATTACGATACGCCGGACTATAACGGGCAGATGGATAAGAACGACACGCACGAATTTGCCAACTACTGGAATTTCAAGGTGACCGATGCGTTTTTCTATACCTTTGAGCCGCATTTTTTCCAGCGGATAAATGATTACCACAGTAAAAATGGCAAAGACCATCACTGGGAAATTACCAACAAGTTCAGTTATAAGATCGACAGAAACTGGCTGCCGTACCTCGAACTCCAGTGGCTGGACAGATGGAATGATTACAACCGCGAGCAGTACAGGATCCGCCTGGGGTTACGTTATTCGTTCTAATAAAAAAGCCGCTGATTTCTCAGCGGCTTTTTTTACTACGGATTGACCGTATTAGTCTTCTTTCGCACCGCGCATAGCACGTTTACGATCGTTCTCGGTCAGGTGACGTTTACGGATACGAATTGACTGTGGTGTCACTTCTACCAGTTCGTCATCATCGATGAACTCCAGAGCCTGCTCCAGGGTCATCTTGATCGGTGGAACCAGAACCGTTGCTTCGTCAGTACCGGACGCACGCATGTTGGTCAGCTTCTTACCGGTCAGGCAGTTTACCGTCAGGTCGTTAGAACGGCTGTGAATACCGATGATCTGGCCTTCGTAAACTTCAGCACCGTGACCCAGGAACAGCTTACCGCGATCCTGCAGACCGAACAGCGCAAACGCAACCGCTTTACCCTGACCGTTGGAGATCAGTACGCCGTTGTTACGCTGGCCCACTTCGCCCGGACGAACGTCGTCGTAGTGGCTGAAGGTGGAGTACAGCAGGCCGGTACCGGAGGTCATGGTCATGAACTCAGAACGGAAGCCGATCAGGCCACGGCTTGGGATCACGTAGTCGAGACGTACGCGGCCTTTGCCGTCTGGATTCATGTTTTTCAGGTCGCCTTTACGCTCGCCCAGTGCCTGCATCACAGAACCCTGGTGCTGCTCTTCTACGTCCAGCGTTACGTTTTCGAACGGCTCTTGTTTACGGCCATCGATTTCGCGGAAGATTACTTTCGGACGGGAAACCGCCATCTCAAAACCTTCACGACGCATGTTTTCGATCAGAACAGACAGGTGCAGCTCACCACGACCGGAAACGCGGAATGCATCAGCGTCTTCGGTTTCTTCAACGCGCAGCGCAACGTTGTGCACCAGCTCTTTGTTCAGACGGTCAAGGATCTGACGAGAGGTAACGAACTTACCTTCTTTACCACAGAACGGAGAGGTGTTTACGTTGAAGAACATGGATACGGTTGGTTCATCAACGGACAGGGCTGGCAGCGCTTCGACGTTCTGCGGATCGCAGATGGTGTCGGAGATGTTCAGTTCACCCAGACCGGTGATCGCGATGATGTCGCCCGCTTCAGCGATGTCGCTCTCGATACGCTCAAGACCCAGGTGAGTCAGGACTTTACCGACTTTACCGTTACGGGTTTTGCCTTCGCTATCGATGATAGTGACCTGCTGGTTAGGCTTCACTTTACCGCGCTTGATACGGCCAATGCCGATTACGCCAACGTAGTTGTTGTAGTCGAGCTGGGAGATCTGCATCTGCAGGGTGCCTTCCAGGTCAACGTTTGGCGCAGGAACACGGTCAACAATCGCCTGATACAGCGGGGTCATGTCTTCAGCCATGTCTTCGTGGTCCAGACCTGCGATACCGTTCAGCGCAGAGGCGTAAACGATAGGGAAGTCCAGCTGCTCGTCGGTCGCGTCGAGGTTAACGAACAGGTCGAAGACCTGGTCAACAACCCAGTCAGGACGCGCGCCAGGGCGGTCAACTTTGTTGATAACAACGATTGGCTTCAGACCATGGGCAAAAGCTTTTTTGGTCACGAAGCGCGTCTGTGGCATTGGGCCATCCATTGCGTCAACGACCAGCAGAACGGAGTCTACCATGGACATTACACGTTCAACTTCACCACCGAAGTCGGCGTGCCCTGGGGTATCAACGATGTTGATACGGTAGTCATTCCATTTAATCGCGGTGTTTTTCGCGAGGATGGTAATCCCACGCTCTTTCTCCAAATCGTTGGAGTCCATCACGCGTTCTTGGGTTTCGGCACGCGCATCAAACGTACCGGATTGCTGCAGCAGCTTATCAACCAGGGTAGTTTTACCATGGTCAACGTGCGCGATGATGGCGATGTTACGCAAATTTTCGATCACAACTTTGCCTCAGGCATTTAGAAATAGCGCGTTATTGTACACGGATTAATCGCACTACAAAACAGGATCACAAACATCCCCCGCAAACAAGTATTGCAGAGATGCTTTGTGATCGCTTTCACGGAGCGGTAAAAGGGCACTTTAACGTAAATTGCACCAATATGGTGCTTAATGTTCACATTGAAGCACTATACTGGTGCAACAAATCCATCATGGTGCAGCCCTTTTGCACTATGGTGCGCATGATAACGCCTTTTTGGGGTGTTTTAAAAGTTGGCACAGATTTCGCTTTATAAAAAATACATGGCAACAGCCAGTACCAACAGAAATTGAAGACCTCGTTACCACGACGACAATGACCAATCTGGAGAGTTAAGTATGTCCGCTGAACACGTTTTGACGATGCTGAACGAACATGAAGTGAAGTTTGTTGATCTGCGCTTCACCGATACCAAAGGTAAAGAACAGCACGTCACAATCCCTGCTCATCAGGTGAACGCCGAATTCTTTGAAGAAGGCAAAATGTTTGACGGCTCCTCCATTGGTGGCTGGAAAGGCATTAACGAATCCGACATGGTTCTGATGCCAGACGCAACCACTGCGGTCATTGATCCGTTCTTCGAAGAACCAACCCTGATCATCCGCTGCGACATCCTCGAGCCAGGCACGCTGCAGGGCTACGACCGCGACCCACGTTCTATCGCAAAACGCGCTGAAGAGTACCTGCGTTCTACCGGCATCGCGGACACCGTTCTGTTCGGGCCAGAGCCAGAGTTCTTCCTGTTCGACGACATCCGCTTCGGTGCCTCTATTTCTGGCTCCCACGTGGCTATCGACGACATCGAAGGCGCATGGAACTCTTCCACCAAATACGAAGGTGGTAACAAAGGTCACCGTCCTGGTGTGAAAGGCGGTTACTTCCCGGTTCCTCCGGTCGACTCTGCACAGGACATCCGTTCCACCATGTGTCTGGTGATGGAAGAGATGGGCCTGGTTGTTGAAGCGCACCACCACGAAGTGGCGACTGCGGGTCAGAACGAAGTGGCAACCCGCTTCAACACCATGACCAAAAAAGCGGACGAAATTCAGATCTACAAATACGTTGTGCACAACGTTGCGCACCGTTTCGGTAAAACCGCGACCTTCATGCCAAAACCAATGTTTGGCGACAACGGTTCCGGTATGCACTGCCACATGTCTCTGTCCAAGAACGGTACCAACCTGTTCTCTGGCGACAAATATGCCGGTCTGTCCGAGCAGGCGCTGTATTACATCGGTGGTGTTATCAAACACGCTAAAGCGATCAACGCCCTGGCGAATCCAACCACTAACTCCTACAAGCGTCTGGTCCCGGGCTACGAAGCGCCAGTTATGCTGGCCTACTCTGCGCGTAACCGTTCTGCTTCCATCCGTATCCCGGTGGTGGCGTCTCCAAAAGCGCGTCGTATCGAAGTGCGCTTCCCGGACCCAGCGGCTAACCCATACCTGTGCTTCGCAGCGCTGCTGATGGCCGGTCTGGACGGTATCAAGAACAAGATCCACCCAGGCGAAGCGATGGACAAAAACCTGTACGACCTGCCGCCAGAAGAAGCGAAAGAGATCCCACAGGTTGCTGGCTCTCTGGAAGAAGCCCTGCAGGCGCTGGATGCAGACCGCGAGTTCCTGACTGCGGGTGGCGTATTCACTGACGACGCTATCGATGCTTACATCGCCCTGCGTACTGAAGAGAACGACCGCGTGCGTATGACTCCGCATCCGGTTGAGTTCGAACTGTACTACAGCGTTTAATTTAGTTGTTTTACCCGGCGTCAAAAGCGCCGGGGGTAGTTGCCGTGGAAACTTTTAGCCCATCTCCGGATGGGCTTTTTTCTCCACCAACAACCTGATCTCACGCGCTTTTTACGCCGAAACCGCTATACTGCACTAAAACAGTGCAACGACTCCAGGAGACTGCTGAATGGCAACTGGCACGCTGCCCGATGCTGGGCAGATCCTCAATTCTTTGATTAACAGCATCCTGCTGGTCGACGACGAGCTGGCCGTCCATTACGCCAACCCGGCGGCGCAACAGCTGCTCGCCCAGAGTTCACGCAAACTGTTTGGCACCCCGCTTCCTGAGTTGTTGAGCTATTTCTCGCTGAATATTGGCCTGATGCAGGAAAGTTTGCAGGCCGGTCAGGGGTTCACCGATAACGAAGTCACGCTGGTGATCGACGGGCGCTCACATATTCTTTCCCTTACCGCGCAACGTTTGCCGGAAGGACTGATCCTGCTGGAAATGGCGCCGATGGATAATCAGCGTCGCCTGAGCCAGGAGCAGCTTCAGCATGCGCAGCAAATTGCCGCCCGTGACCTGGTGCGTGGTCTGGCGCATGAAATCAAAAACCCGCTGGGTGGGTTACGCGGCGCGGCTCAGCTTCTGACCAAAGCCCTGCCCGACCCTGCGCTGGCGGAGTACACCAACGTCATCATTGAGCAGGCGGACCGCCTGCGTAACCTGGTCGATCGCCTGCTCGGGCCGCAGCAGCCGGGTATGCACGTTTCAGAAAGCATTCATAAAGTCGCTGAACGGGTGGTGAAGCTCGTCTCCATGGAGCTGCCGGAGAACGTCACGCTGGTGCGTGATTACGACCCAAGCCTGCCGGAACTGGCGCATGACCCGGACCAGATTGAGCAGGTTCTGCTGAATATTGTGCGCAATGCCCTGCAGGCGCTGGGGCCGGAAGGCGGCGAGATTATTTTACGCACCCGCACCGCCTTCCAGCTTACGCTGCACGGCGTGCGCTATCGTCTGGCGGCACGCATCGACGTTGAGGATAACGGGCCTGGCATTCCTTCTCATCTGCAGGACACCCTGTTCTACCCAATGGTAAGCGGGCGCGAAGGCGGTACGGGACTGGGCTTATCTATCGCCCGCAGCTTGATCGATCAGCACTCCGGAAAAATTGAATTTACCAGTTGGCCGGGACATACCGAGTTTTCGGTTTTCCTGCCGATTAAAAAATAAAGGTGACGTTTATGCAACGAGGGATAGTCTGGGTAGTCGATGACGATAGCTCCATCCGTTGGGTGCTTGAACGCGCGCTCACAGGGGCAGGTTTAAGCTGCACGACGTTTGAGAGCGGCAGCGAAGTGCTCGACGCACTCACCACCAAAACGCCGGACGTTCTGCTGTCGGATATTCGCATGCCGGGCATGGACGGACTGGCGCTGTTAAAGCAGATCAAACAGCGCCATCCTATGCTTCCGGTCATCATAATGACGGCTCATTCCGACCTGGATGCCGCGGTGAGCGCCTATCAGCAAGGGGCGTTCGATTATCTGCCCAAACCGTTTGATATCGACGAAGCGGTGGCGCTGGTAGAGCGCGCGATTAGCCACTACCAGGAGCAACAACAGCCACGCCACGCACCCGATTTTGGGCCAACCACTGACATCATCGGCGAAGCGCCGGCGATGCAGGACGTGTTTCGCATTATTGGCCGTCTGTCCCGCTCGTCCATCAGCGTGTTGATTAACGGGGAATCGGGTACAGGTAAAGAGCTGGTGGCGCATGCGTTACATCGCCACAGCCCGCGGGCAAAAGCGCCGTTTATCGCCCTCAATATGGCGGCGATCCCGAAGGATTTGATTGAGTCCGAGCTGTTCGGCCACGAAAAAGGGGCGTTTACCGGCGCGAATACCATTCGCCAGGGGCGCTTTGAGCAGGCTGACGGCGGCACGCTGTTCCTGGACGAGATCGGCGATATGCCGCTGGACGTTCAAACTCGCCTGCTGCGCGTGCTGGCCGACGGGCAGTTTTACCGCGTGGGCGGCTATGCGCCGGTGAAGGTGGACGTGCGTATTATCGCCGCGACGCACCAGAACCTGGAGCTGCGCGTGCAGGAGGGCAAATTCCGTGAGGATTTATTCCATCGCCTGAACGTGATCCGCGTCCACCTGCCGCCGCTGCGCGAGCGTCGGGAAGATATCCCGCGCCTGGCGCGTCATTTCCTCCAGGTGGCGGCCCGCGAGCTGGGCGTGGAAGCCAAGCAGCTTCACCCGGAAACCGATGCCGCCCTCACCCGTCTGGCGTGGCCGGGCAACGTGCGCCAGCTGGAAAACACCTGCCGCTGGCTGACCGTGATGGCCGCCGGACAGGAAGTGTTGATTCAGGATCTCCCAGCCGAACTGTTTGAGGCCACCGCGCCCGAAAGCAGCACCGGGCACGCGCTGCCGGACAGTTGGGCAACGCTGCTGGCGCAGTGGGCCGACCGCGCGCTGCGTTCCGGTCATCAAAACCTGCTGTCTGAGGCTCAGCCAGAGATGGAGCGTACGCTGTTGACCACCGCGCTTCGTCATACGCAGGGCCATAAGCAAGAAGCCGCGCGCCTGCTGGGATGGGGACGTAATACCCTGACGCGCAAGCTGAAAGAGCTGGGAATGGAGTGATCGTACGCCGCTGTGTAAGGGTTATTAATTGAGCGCAAATTGCCGTTATTTTGCGCTTTACTGTTCCGATGAGTTTTGTATGATCGTGCCCGGAAATTGGGGGAACCATCATGCTGGAATCATTAGTGACTTTACTGTCGAGCGGAGCAGCTGAAAGCCACACGCCGCAAACCGCTGTTGCTGCGGTATTATGTGCGGCGCTGGTTGGGCTGTTTAGCTAGCAGGTTGAAATGTAAAAGCCGGGTAGCGGCTTCGCCTTACCCGGCTTTGCGCCTTAAATCACCCGTGAAAACTGCTGCATACGCGCCTTCTGGCGCAGATACGCGTCAAAGCACATGCAGATATTACGGATCAACAGACGCCCTTTCGGCGTGACCTCAATCGCGTTTTCTGACACATCCACCAGCCCGTCTTTCGCCAGCGGTGCAATCAGCTTCAGGTCTTCCGCAAAATATTCGCTGAATGTCAGATCCCACTGTGCTTCCACGTCGCTAAAGTCGAGACGGAAGTTGCAGATAAGCGCCTTAATCACATCACGACGAATGCAGTCGTCACGGGTCAGCGCGATGCCGCGCCACAGCGCGTTGCCGGTTGCATCAACCTGCTGGTAGTAGAGCTTCAGCTCTTTCTGGTTCTGCGCGTAGCAGTCACCGATCATGCTGATGGCGGAGACACCCATGCCGAGCAGATCGGTATCGCCCTGAGTGGTATAACCCTGGAAGTTACGGTGCAGTACGCCTTCGCGCTGGGCAATCGCCAGCTCGTCATCCGGACGGGCAAAGTGATCCATGCCGATAAATTGATAGCCGCTCTCGGTCAGAGAGGTGATGGTTTCCTGCAGGATGTCCAGCTTCTGCTGGGCAGAAGGCAGATCGGCATCTTTGATTTTGCGCTGGGCGGCGAATAGCGTCGGCAGGTGCGCGTAGTTAAAGACGCTCAGGCGGTCCGGGCTAAGTTCAGCCACGCGCTTCAGCGTGAAGGCGAAGCTCTCCGGCGTCTGCTTTGGCAGGCCGTAAATCAGGTCGATGTTGGTCGAGGTAAAGCCAATGTCGCGTGCGTGGTTGAGTAAGGCGAAGATAAACTCTTCGTCCTGCTCGCGGTTGACCAGACGCTGCACCTCTTTATTGAAATCCTGCACGCCCATGCTCAGACGATTAAAGCCTTCGGCGCGTAAGTGATCCAGTACATCCAGCTCAATTTCACGCGGATCGACTTCGATCGAGATTTCGGCGTCGTCGTTAAAATTGAAATTTCCGCGCAGCAGCGTCATCAGGCGGCTTATTTGCGCCTTATTGAGATACGTTGGCGTGCCGCCGCCCCAGTGAAGCTGGCTAACGTGACGCCCTTTAAATAGCGGCGCGCGGTGCACAATTTCCTGTTCGAGCGCATCGAGGTATTGGTCGGCTTTATGCTGCTGACGGGTCACGATTTTATTGCAGCCGCAGAAGTAGCAGAGCTTGTGGCAGAACGGAATATGGACGTAGAGCGACAGCGGACGCTCGGGATAGCGCGCGACGGCCTGCTGAAAATCCGCCTCGCCGAAGGCATCGGAGAACTCCAGCGCGGTGGGGTATGAGGTATAACGCGGCCCGGAATAGTTATACTTCTGGATTAGGGCCAAATCCCAGTCGATAGTTGGTGCTGACATGCTCACTCCTTCCGTTGGTGTCGCGTTCGTATACGGCGGCCCGTTCTGGCCCCATCGCGGGCCATCATTCGGGTGCGCAGCCACTTCTGTCGCCGCGACAACCGCCGTAGTTTAACGAATAACCACACCAGATAACATATAACCGGAAGGGTTATAAGCAGGACTATCGTGCCTGCCGGGTGCAAATGTTAGTTTCCACCTTTCAGAAGACGCATCATATCTTCCTGCTTTTCTTCTTCCTCTTCGTCGTCTTCGTCATCGTAAGACAGACCCAGCTTCTGCATCAGCTCATCAATGCGGTCCAGTTTGGCATCTACCCATGACTGCTCTTCGGCGGTCAGGGTTTCACCCTCTTCAAGACGTTCCAGCAGCGCGTCCAGGCGCTCATCGTTCTCCAGCATATCCAGCTCAGCCTGCGGTGAAAGCATAGGTTTCTCGCTCTTTGGTTTGTGCTGCTTAGTGACCGGGGTGTCTGTCACGCCCAGTGGAATGGGAGTTTTACTGCCGATACGAGGGTCTTTCTGCTGTTTGCCTTTTGCAGAAGCGCCCGCTGCACCACCGCCGTTGGCACGGCTACCCGCAGCATGGCCACGATGCTTCTTATCGCGTTTGCGATCGCGCGCTTCCTGGTTTAGTTCTTCGCGCGTTTTGCGGCGTGCTTTTGCAGGGCGTTTCGCGCCCGCAGCGGAGGTTGGTTTTTTCATGATGTTTTATCTTAAAGTCGTTTTCTTCAGTATAGAATTGCGGCGAAATCTAGCAGAAAGCAAGCAAAGAAAAAAGGCGACAGAGCAATCTGTCGCCTTTTTTCCTGACTCACAACCCTTAACGGGTCAGACATTCCATGTTTACCAACAACACACCCTGTTTATCCTTTGGCTGATACCGTCCGTGTATGGTTCCATTTCCTGTTAAAACGCCTCCAGGCGCTGGTCGTCCTGACTATCCTGCGTCTTCGCCTCCTGGCGCTCCTGACCCTAATCCTTAAGTCGATTTCCTGTTGGCTTCCTCGCCTTGCCGCATACTTTACCTTGTTCCGTTAAACTAACAAGCAACGAAACGGTACAAATACGGATTTTCAGATAATTACCTGGAAATAAGCTTATGATTTAAAACAGTTTGCATTTTTTAACGCCTGCGAATTCTCTGAAATATCCCATAGCAACATTAGCCGATCTCTTACAGCCGTTTGGGCATTCGCCTGCAAGCCTCGTGCAATCAGAAAAGCCTTTTGCCCGCATTCGGGTATAATCCCTCCAGATTACGATTTTTGGAGACGACCACGTGACTACCTGGAACTACCAACAGACGCATTTTGTCACCAGTGCGCCCGATATTCGCCACCTGCCTTCTGATACCGGTATTGAAGTGGCATTTGCTGGCCGCTCAAATGCGGGGAAATCCAGCGCCCTGAATACGCTGACCAATCAGAAGAACCTGGCGCGTACCTCAAAAACACCTGGCCGTACCCAGCTGATTAACCTCTTTGAAGTGGCTGAAGGCAAACGCCTCGTAGACTTGCCGGGATACGGCTACGCGCAGGTGCCTGAAGAGATGAAGATCAAGTGGCAGCGTGCGCTGGGCGAATACCTGGAAAAACGCATGTGCCTGAAAGGTCTGGTGGTGCTGATGGATATTCGTCACCCGCTAAAGGATCTCGATCAGCAGATGATCGACTGGGCCGTAGCAAGCGATATCGCCGTGCTGGTGCTGCTGACGAAAGCCGACAAGCTGGCAAGCGGCGCGCGTAAAGCGCAGGTGAATATGGTTCGCGAAGCGGTACTGGCCTTCAATGGCGATGTACAGGTTGAGCCTTTCTCTTCGCTGAAAAAACAGGGCGTGGACAAGCTGCGTCAGAAGCTCGACAGCTGGTTTAACGAGCTGGAACCCGCGACGGAAGCGGAAGAAGAGTAATACCGAGCGCGGCGATGTCCGCGCTTTTTTTTGCCCGAACTTTTCTTTGCCGCAATAAAAAACGCCCCAGTCATTACTGACTGGGGCGGCTAAAATATTCAGCCAAATCCGATTACGTGAAGTAAAAGGTCTGAAAGATAGAACATCTTACCTCTGTACCCTACGTCGATAACTCTACCCCTTTTTTTGCTGTAGAAAAAGCACTTTTTGTAGTTTTTTTTCATTCTTTACATAGGGAATTCTAATGATCGTCACAAAACGCGTGTTGTTATGTTGCTAACTTACATAAAAAGCGCGTTATTCAAAGAACCTTTAGTGAGCCTGATCCCAGTTTTCACCACTTCCCACCTCCACCAGCAACGGCACATCTAGCGTCATGCTGCTTTCCATGAGTTCATGGATCTTTTTCGACACAATATCGAGATCGTCTTTGTGCACTTCAAACACCAGTTCATCGTGTACCTGCATGATCATTTTCACGCGCGGCTTCTCTTTCTCCAGCCAGGCATCAACGGCGATCATTGCGCGCTTGATGATGTCCGCTGCGGTACCCTGCATCGGGGCGTTGATCGCCGCACGCTCTGCGCCAGCGCGGCGCGCCGCGTTGCTGGATTTGATGTCCGGAAGATAGAGACGACGGCCATCCAGGGTTTCAACGTAACCTTTCTCTTTCGCCTGCGCGCGGGTGCGTTCCATATATTCCAGAACGCCCGGATAACGCTCGAAGTAAAGATCCATATACTTCTGCGACTCTTTGCGTGGAATGTTTAGCTGGCGTGAAAGGCCAAACGCGCTCATGCCGTAGATTAGACCGAAGTTGATCGCTTTTGCACTGCGGCGCTGTTCGTTGGTTACGCTGTCCAGCGGCAGACCGAAGACTTCGGCTGCTGTCGCCCGGTGAATATCCTTTCCTTCGGCAAACGCGCTGAGAAGGCCTTTGTCACGGGAGAGGTGCGCCATAATGCGCAGTTCAATTTGAGAGTAGTCAGCCGAGACAATTAGGTAGTCATCAGGGGCTATAAAGGCCTGACGAATGCGGCGCCCTTCCTCATTACGCACCGGAATGTTCTGCAGGTTAGGATCGGTTGACGAGAGACGACCGGTCGCCGCCACAGCCTGATGATATGAGGTGTGCACGCGGCCCGTTTTCGGGTTGATCATCAGCGGAAGCTTGTCCGTGTAGGTAGACTTCAGCTTCGCGAGACCGCGGTACTGCAGAATCACTTTTGGCAGCGGGTAGTCCAGCGCCAGCTCTTCCAGCACCTCTTCAGAGGTTGACGGCGCGCCGCCAGGGGTTTTCTTCAGCGGCTTGATGCCCTGCTTTTCAAACAGAATGGTTTGCAGCTGCTTCGGTGAAGAGAGGTTAAACGGCTCGCCTGCAAGCTCATGCGCTTTCTGCTCGAGCTCGGTCAAACGCTGCGCGAGCTCGCCAGAGTGGTTATGCAGCACCGTTGGATCGATCTTAACGCCATTGCGTTCGATACGGGACAGCACGGGCACCAGCGGCATTTCAATATGCTGGAATACGTTCAGCGGACCTTCGTGCTTCTGCAGTTTCGGCCACATCTTCAGATGCAGTTGCAGCGTGACGTCGGCATCTTCCGCCGCGTAGCGCCCTGCTTCTTCAAGAGCAATCTGGTTAAAGGTGAGCTGATTTTTCCCTTTACCGGCAATCTCTTCAAAGGTAATGGTTTTGTGCTTGAGCCAGCGGTCAGATAAGGAATCCATATCATGACGGCCCGCCACGCTGTCCAGAATGTAGGATTCGAGCATAGTGTCAAAGGCAATCCCGCGCAGCTCAATGCCGTAGTTCTGCAGAATGCCGCGGTCGTACTTGAGGTTTTGCCCAACCTTCAGCGCCTTTTCGTCTTCCAGAATCGGCTTCAGTAGCTCAAGCGCGCGCTCTCGGGAGATCTGCTCCGGCGCATCCAGGTAGTCGTGCGCCACGGGAACGTAGGCGGCAATACCCGGCTCTGTCGCAAAGGACAATCCCACCATATTGGCTGAGATGTTGTCGAGGCTGTCTGTTTCGGTGTCAAAGGCAAAGACCGGCGCTTTTTTCAGTTTCTCGATCCAGGCGATCAGCTGTGACTCTTCCAGAATGGTTTCGTAGTTGTCGAAGGAGAGCGCTGCGGCTTCTTCTTCCGCCTGATCTTCGGCATCAACGACAATCGTCTCTTTCGGCTTAGCAGCAGGTTTGGCCCCTTTTGCCTGCAGCCATTTACCGGCTTCTACGTCAGTGGTCCAGCGCTTGAATTCGTATTTCTTAAACAGGCTCAGCAGGTCGTCAGCGGAAGGCTGTTGCACTTCCAGCTGCTCACAGCCCAGTTCCAGCTCCACATCGGTTTTGATCGTTGCCAGCTTATAGGAGAGATAAGCCACCTCTTTGTTCTCTTCCAGCTTCCCGGCCATGGTTTTTGCGCCACGGAAGGAAAGTCCGGCGATTTTGTCTGGTTCAGCGTAGAGCGTGTCCAGACCACCCAGCCCCTGAAGCAGTGCCTGCGCGGTTTTTTCACCGACGCCAGGAACGCCAGGAATGTTATCCGAGGAGTCGCCCATCAACGCGAGGAAGTCGATAATCAGCTCTGGCGGCACGCCATACTTAGTGACAACTTCTTCTGGCCCCAGAATGGTGTTGGTCATGGTGTTGATCAGGGTAATACCTGGCGTCACCAGCTGCGCCATATCTTTATCACCGGTGCTGATCAGCACCGGACGGCCCATTTTTTCAGCTTCACGCGCCAGCGTACCGATGACGTCGTCAGCCTCCACGCCAGAGACGGCCAGCAGCGGCAGGCCCATTGCTTTCACCATGGCGTGCAGCGGCTCAATCTGCGCACGCAGATCGTCAGGCATTGGCGGACGATGGGATTTGTAATGTTCGAACAGCTCATCGCGGAAGGTTTTGCCTTTCGCATCAAAAACGACAGCCGCATGGGTGGGCTGATACTGAAGAATCAGGCTGCGCAGCATGTTCAGCACGCCGTACATCGCGCCGGTAGGTTCCCCTGCGCTATTGGTCAGAGGAGGAAACGCATGGTACGCCCGATACAGGTAAGAAGAGCCGTCGACGAGAATAAGTGGGTTTTCTGGGATCTGAACCATAATGTCCGTGCCTTTAATCAATTTATGCGTAAAGGATGCCACAGAAGGATGAAAACATCAGTTATTCAGGTTCGATACAGGAAAAGATTTTGCGATCGTGAGGATCGCTCGCAAAATTCAAACTGTGGATAAGTTTGTGAATATTTTCACTTCAAATGAAAAACAGATACTAAAAGCAGGTGCGCGTTGAGAATAAATTATTACATATCATAATGTTAATAACTAACACTGCATGAAAATAGCTTGCTGATGGCAATTTAGTCTATGTGGATATAAGTCCTGATTAGCGCACAATATTAGAGAAATCTTCTGCTTCAGGGGAAAAGCCGTCTATTGACGATATGAAAGCGCCATAATTTTGTCACTTTTCTGATAAAATCAGCCCCCAGCGCCGTATCATCGGCCGGTCCATTAAAGCTAACCACCTGAAAAAGCTCATCATGTCGAGATTGCTCGCTGCAATAACATTACCGCTAAGCATCGTTTTAACTATTCTGGTGACGATTGCGTGTTCTGTGCCAATCATTATCGCCGGGATCGTTAAACTGCTGCTGCCTGTGCCTGCGGTGTGGCGATCCGTCTCTGCGTTTTGTAATTTCATGATGTATTGCTGGTGTGAAGGGTTAGCGATCCTGCTGTGCCTGAATCCGCATCTTAAGTGGGATGTCGAAGGGCTGGAGAACCTCAACAAAAAGAACTGGTACCTGCTGATCTGCAATCATCACAGCTGGGCGGACATCGTGGTGTTATGCGTGCTTTTTCGCAAACATATCCCGATGAACAAGTACTTCCTGAAGCAGCAGCTCGCCTGGGTGCCCTTTATCGGGCTGGCCTGCTGGGCGCTTGATATGCCGTTTATGAAACGCTATTCGCGCAGCTATCTGATTCGTCATCCGGAGCGTCGCGGTAAGGATGTGGAGACCACGCGCCGCTCCTGTGAAAAGTTTCGCGCACATCCAACGACCATCGTGAACTTTGTTGAAGGCTCACGGTTTACGGAAGATAAACGTCAACAAACACGCTCCCCTTATCAGAACCTGCTTCCGCCAAAGGCGGCGGGTATTGCGATGGCGCTTAACGTGCTGGGTGCACAGTTCGATAAACTTCTGAACGTTACGCTCTGCTATCCGGAAAATGACAGGACGCCATTCTTCGATATGCTCAGCGGCAAGCTGACGCGCATTGTTGTTCGGGTGGATTTAGTGCCGATCGATGCCGGGCTGCACGGTGACTACGTTAACGATAAGAATTTCAAACGTGGTTTCCAGCAGTGGCTTAATACGCTCTGGAAAGAGAAAGACGAACAGATAGACAGCATTAAATCTTCATACAAAAACGCCGGTCAGTGACCGGCGTTTTCATATCAACGAAATTACTTCTTCTCAACCAGGTATTTCACGGTATCAGCATACTGCTGTACGAAAATATCCATGCTGCTGGTGTCCATGCCCTGCATGTTCAGCTGATATTTGCCGTTAACAAACATCGCCGGAACGCCCTGAAGCTGCAGATCAGCGGCCGCTTTTTCCTGCTGAGCAACCAGAGATTTCACTACAAAGCTGTTCCACGCGGCGTCGTACTCTTCACCTTTCACACCGGCATCAACGAACACTTTGCGGATATCCGCAGTGGTCTGAACGGTCTGGGTTTTCTGTACGGCCTCGAACATTGGAGCAGTGATTTTATCTTCCACGCCCAGCGCCATCGCAACCGCCCACGCCTGAGTCAGGTCTTTACCCAACGGGCCCAGGAACTCAACGTGGTACTTGGTCATTTTGGTGCCTTCCGGCAGCTTCTTCTTCACGTTGTCAGAAACATGCAGCACCTCTTCGAATTGATAGCAGTGCGGGCAATAGAATGAGAAGAACTCCAGAACCTGTGGCTCGCCAGCAACCGGCTTTTCCAGCGTGATAAACTGTTTACCGTCGGTAAACTGCGCAGCAGAAGCGCTAAATGCCAGAATCATACCTGCCAGCGCCAGCCAAATTTTTTTCATGATTAACTCTCTCCTGGGTGTGTCCAATTAATACATCGGCGTTAATTGCAGAGGGGGTTCCTGAAGAACCTTAACCTGCTGAGTGAATGTAGCTATCTGGCTGCGCCAGTAATCTTCTCCGGTAAGCCACGGGAAATTACGAGGAAATGCGGGGTCGTCCCAACGCCTGATTAACCATGCGAGATAATAAACAAAACGCATCGCACGTAAAGGCTCAATCAGGGCAATTTCGTCTGAATTAAACGGGCTAAATTCTTCATAGGCTTCAATAATCGTTTCAAGCTGCATACGCTGCTCGGCTTTGTCGCCATTGAGCAGCATCCACAGATCCTGAACCGCTGGTCCCATGCGCGCATCGTCGAGATCGACAAACAGCGGACCATCGCGCCAGAGAATATTTCCGGCATGACAATCGCCATGCAGGCGCAGAACGGAAATATCATCACGCCAGCAGGTTTTCACCGCAGCAATAAGCTTATCGGTGGCGTTGAGGAAATCATCCTTTAACGCAGCGGGGATCAGCGCAGACGTTTCGAATATCTGACGTGGTTCGGTGAGATATTCATGAATCCCGATCGTTGGTCGGGCAGTGAACGCTGTTTTACGTCCCGTCTGATGAATGCGTCCCAGATAGCGAGCAACCCACTCCATCTGATCGATATTATCCGCTTCAAACTGGCGGCCACCCAGACTGGGGAATACGGCGTAGTAAAACCCTTCATGCGTGAGCAGCGTTTGGTTATTGAACTTTATCGGCGCGGCAACGGGAACGTCATCAACCAGCAGATCGTGAGCAAACTGGTGCTCCTCCTGAATTTGCTGTGCAGACCAACGTTCAGGGCGATAGAACTTTACGACGAAGCGCTGACGATCCTCGTCCTGAAATTGATAGACGCGGTTTTCGTAGCTGTTTAACGGAGTTAGCCCGGAATCCACACGAATACCCTGTTCAAACAGGGCATCCATAATGGTATCCGGGTGTAGTGTCTGGAAAGTAAAAGCCTGGTCGTTCATCCGATCATCCGGAAATTATACGAATGATTCAGGATATCATCTTGTAGCGATTTCGGTGGCTCCGCTTACAAGCTTTTACTCTTTAATTACGCCTCGGGCGCGCAGCAATGCGGTTTTAAAATCTTCCTCATAATCCTTCTGAATACCAGGAATAACAGCATCTTTGGCTGAGTCGCGCATTTTGAGGTGGTAGATCAGGATGTCGTCAGAAAGGTCTGCCAGATCGCCGTCAAAACCTGACTCTTTTGCCAGTTTCTGTAAGAATTGCATCAGATTCAGCTCTGGCTCTTTTTGCCAGGCTGGCTGGAGGAGTTCAATGACTTCATTCAGACGTTTACATTTCATGGTGGTGCTCCTTTCATTTAGAGTGACACGTTAGCAGGGTCAATCCCACAATAAAAGAGGCGATATTCGTGAATCTTAGCCTGGAAATCACTGGGGTCGTTCTGGCAGGCGGCAGAGCTACGCGGATGGGCGGGGAAGATAAGGGACTTCAGCTCCTGAAAGGCAAGCCCTTATGGCAGCATGTCGCTGATACGCTTGTCGATCAGGTGTCAGCAATGGCGCTGAGCGCAAATCGCCATATCGATATTTACCAGCGCAGCGGGTTTCCCGTTTATCAGGATAATCTCGCAGATTTTCCGGGGCCGCTGGCCGGCATGCTTTCGGTGATGCAGCAGTCGCAGGGAGAGTGGTTTCTCTTTTGTTCGTGTGATACGCCATTTATACCCACCTGCCTGGTGGAACGGATGCTGCAACAGCGAGGTGATTCACCCGTGGTCTGGGTGCATGACGGCGAGCGCGACCACCCAACTATCGCGCTCATTAACCGATCCTTGATTCCTGCTATGAGCGACTATCTGGCCTCCGGAGAGCGAAGAGTGATGGTATTTATGCGTAAGGTCGGCGGACATGCTGTTGATTTTAGCGACATGAAAACATCGTTCGTGAATGTGAACACAATAGAAGATTTACAGGCCATGCAGGAGAAGAGATGAACTCTGTTTTAGCCATTTCCGCCTGGAGTGGGACAGGAAAAACCACGTTGCTGAAAAAACTGATACCCGCGCTGTGCGCCCGCGGTATTCGTCCTGGCTTGATTAAGCATACTCACCATAATATGGATGTCGATAAGCCGGGCAAAGATAGCTATGAGCTGCGCAAAGCGGGTGCCGCGCAGACAATGGTAGCAAGCAACCAGCGTTGGGCATTGATGACAGAAACGCCGGATGAGGCACCGCTGGATCTCGCGTATCTGGTGAGCCGGATGGATCACTCCACGCTGGATCTGGTGCTGGTTGAGGGATTTAAGCATGAGGCCGTGCCTAAGATCCTGCTGTTCAGAAGCGATGCCGGGCATGACATCAGCGAGTTAACGCTGGATGAGCATGTGATTGCGGTGGCCAGCGATGTTGCTCTCGATATTGAGGTTCCGGTGCTGGATTTAAATGATGAGGATGGGATTGCTGAGTTTATTGTGAAGTGGTGTGCGGTCTGACTTGTCGGGTGGCGGCTTCGCCTTACCCGGCCTACATTTTTCGGTATATAAACGCAAAAAGGCCATCCTTTCGGATGGCCTCTTCACTTGTTTGATGCCTGGCAGTTCCCTACTCTCACATGGGGAGACCCCACACTACCATCGGCGCTACGGCGTTTCACTTCTGAG
>NZ_JAAQOK010000059.1:0-26135 GCF_011683705.1 Enterobacter sp. 725m/11
ATTTTTTCTCTTCAACCGACCGGGTTAACTGTGAAGTGATTCACATCCGCCGTGTCGATGGAGGCGCATTATAGGGATCCCAATTTTTAGCACAAGTGTTTTTTAGATCTTTTTTTTCGACTGCTGATTTTCCGCGCTTTTCGCTGAAATCCCGCCCGATCTGCTTAAATATTGACGCATTTTGCCTTGCCTCGATCCAATAATATGATCAAGTCTTCCATATAGCGCTCATCCTTAGAGGTAGTTATGTCTGCAGTGTTACGCCCTTATAAAGATCTGTTCCCCCAAAAAGGCGATCGCGTGATGATCGATGCCACCAGCGTGGTCATTGGTGATGTCCGAATGGCCGATGACGTCAGTATCTGGCCGCTCGTCGCCATCAGGGGAGATGTAAATTATGTGTCGATCGGTGCCCGTACCAATATTCAGGACGGTTGCGTTCTGCATGTTACGCACAAATCCTCTTATAACCCGGAGGGCAATCCCCTCATCATTGGAGAAGATGTTACCGTCGGACATAAAGTGATGCTTCACGGCTGCACTATCGGTAATCGGGTGCTTGTTGGCATGGGATCGATTTTGCTGGATGGCGTGATAGTAGAAGAAGACGTAATGATTGGGGCCGGTAGCCTGGTTCCGCAGAACAAACGTCTGGAAAGTGGTTATCTCTATCTGGGAAGCCCGGTAAAACAGATCCGCCCCCTGAAGGAGGCAGAGATCGAAGGATTAAAATACTCGGCGAACAACTACGTAAAATGGAAGAATGACTATTTGGATCAGGATAACCAAACCCACCCCTGATCGTCTTCCTGCTGCTCGCGGATTAAATCGCTGGCTTCCTCTTCCAGATCCCAGCGATTTTCGCAAAAAACGGCTATCGGGTCTGTGCCGCCAAAACGATGTAACAGCGCTTCTCCATGGATGGCACAGGTAAGCTGCATACCCTGCACCAGCACCGGAAAACAGACCGCCTGCTTATGCTCATCCCAGCTCTCTCTGTCCGGGAAATGAATAGCCTGATTCACGCCGAAAGCTCCTGCTTTAGCTTTTCAATGACAGGCTCGACTGCAGGCAACACCCCGTGCCAGAGCAGTACCGCATGCGCAGCCTGCCCCACCAGCATTCCCAGCCCATCGGCTAACTGTTTCGCACCGTGTTGTTCGCACCAGTTCAGGAAGGGCGTATTCCCTTTCTGATAGAACATGTCATAGAAGTACATGTGCGCGCTGACCAGCGAAGCGGGGATCGCCGGGATTTCGCCACTGATGCCGCTGGATGTGGCATTAATGACAAGATCGAACTCACGTTCGGCAAGATCGTCAAGCGCTACCGCACTTACGCTGCCGGTATGCGCAAACAACGCCGCCAGCGCTTCTGCCCGGGAAAAAGTTCGGTTGGTAATGGTCACCGCACAGTCCAGAGAAAGCAGAGGTAACAGTACTCCCCGCGATGCGCCACCCGCACCAATCAGCAGGACCCGGAACCCAGGTTTAATAAACGACAGTCGTTCCAGATCGCTCAGCAAACCTATTCCGTCGGTGTTGTCGCCCAGAAGACGTCCGTCCTCAAGCTGTTTTAGGGTATTTACTGCACCAGCAAGAGAAGCGCGCTCGGTCAGTTCATCAGCACGTTCGAAAGCTTCCTCTTTAAAAGGAACCGTCACATTCGCACCTTTGCCACCTGCGGCGAAAAAAGCCTCGAGCGTTGGAATAAATGCATCTACCGGTGCCAGTACGCGGCCATAGGGATGATTTATCTGCAGTTGCTCCGCAAATTGCTGATGGATCAGCGGTGACTTGCTGTGTGCAATCGGATTACCAAAAACAGCATAGGTTTCCATGAGATTACCCCTGGCGAAAACGTTCGCCGGTCAAAGCGTCGCGAATTTCAGACGGATTCAGGCGTCCTCCCGTCTCTCCAACAGCAACCGGGAAGTCATTTCCGAACTGTGCCAACACTTCTTCGGTTGTACGACAAGGTGGCAATCCGGTCAGGTTGGCGCTGGTTGAGACCAGCGGTTTACCAAATGCCAGGCAAAGCTCAACCACCAGAGGATGATCGGTGACGCGAACGGCGAGGGAATCAAAGCGTCCGGTCAGCCAGCGCGGTGTTGTCGGCTGCGCCGGGAAAACAAAGGTCACCGGTCCTGGCCATGCGGAGAAAATAGTTTCGCGCTGCGCCGGTGTCAGCATAGAGTCATCAATGTAGGGCTTAAGCTGCTCGTAATTCGCAGCTATCAAAATCAACCCTTTCTCTACGGGTCTTTGTTTTAAGGCAAGCAGGCGGCTCACAGCCGTCTCGCTGTCAGGGTCGCAACCGACTCCAAAAACAGCTTCAGTTGGATAGGCGATGACTTTTTCATTTTTTAGTACGTCCACTGCATAAGCAATGGAGCCTGATGGCAGGTTATTATTCACTATTTTGATCCGCCGTTACCGGCTTTCCACATTGTTTGCTGGCGCAGAAGCGTTTCATACCTTGCGCCGTTTTCTTCTCGATAAGTAGCGGATAGTTGCAATGAGGGCAGACGCCCGCTACCGGTTTGAAATTGATAACGAACTGGCATTCAGGGTAGCGATCGCAGGAATGGAAGGTCTTACCATAGCGGGAACGGCGCTGTACCAACTGACCGCGCTGACACTGAGGACACGCAATAGCCGTTTCATCAGGCTTATCAATTTGTTCCGTATGCTCACATTCCGGATAACGGCTACAGCCAATAAACATACCGAAACGGCCCTGACGTAGCGCTAGTTCACCACCACAAAGAGGACATAGCTGTCCTTCCAGAATTTTGACGATATGTCCATCCGCCTGGCTTTTCAGAGGACGGACATAATCACATTCCGGATAGTGTGAACAACCGAGAAACGGGCCGTGTTTCCCGGACCGAATAACAAGTTCAGCCCCGCACTGCGGGCAGGGCTCGTTTTTATGCACCGTGAATAGTGCTGATTTGGCCATAACAACTCTTGGTGCTACACATAGAATTAATGCAGCATACCTTCATTCACTTCAAAGAGTAATTCTTCCATTTGCTGATAGGCATTTTCACAGCCCGGGATATTAAACAGAACCATCAGAATCACCCATTTCAGATCTTCCAGTTCAAATTCTGCCGTATCCAGCGCCATGACACGCTCTATCACCATTTCTCTCGTTTCGAGGTTCAGCACCTGAATCTGCTCAAGGAATAAGATGAATCCCCGGCAGCTGGCGTCCAGCCTTTCACACTCTTCTGCGGTATAAATGCGTACTGACAACGGGTCAGAAGCAAGCTGCATCGGTTCGGCGAGGCCTTCCTGATAATCAGCCAGTTTTTCCAGCCACATCAACGCATTATAGATATCTTCCCGCTCAAACCCCGCATCGGTAAGATCCTGTGTCAATTTGTCCTGATCCACTCGCATTTCTGCTTCGTTATGGATGTAAGTCTCAAACAAATACATCAGTACGTCGAACATGGCATGCCCTCCTTAATCGGACATAGCCGCCGGGTACAGCTGCGATCCACCCTGCTAACTCCAGTTCGAGTAGCTGTGCTACCGTTACTGGCACAGGTTGGCCGGCACGTTCAGCGACAACGTCAACAGGTGTTACCTCATCTCCTACGTTAGCCAGGAGCTTGGGAAATGGCAATGCCACCTTTCCCTGATCTGATGAATAATGTCGCTTTTCGGGATCTTCCTGCAGACATTGCAAGCCATATTGCAAATTTTCAAGAATGTCCCGCGCTTCTGTTACCGGCGTCGCACCCTGCTTTATCAGCCAGTGTGGTCCTTCACACCCCGGGTTACCAATCGGGCCGGGTAAGGCGAAAACCTCCCTCCCCTGATCGAGCGCGCATCGTGCAGTGACCAGCGAGCCGCTTCGCACTGCCGCTTCAACGACCAATACACCCTGGCTAAGCCCGCTGATGATTCGATTACGACGCGGAAAGTTTGCCGGCCGGGGCTGCGCCGAAAGAGGGAACTCAGACACTATCGCCCCGTCAGCTTCGATAAGCCGCATAGCCAGCGCCTGATGCCGACGGGGATAAATGCTAAACAGGCCATTCCCCAGTACGGCCACGCTACGCCCTTTTACAGACAGCGCGGCGTTGTGAGCAACACCGTCTATACCGCAGGCCAGTCCGCTGGTGATTGTGAAACCACTTTGCGAAAGTTGTTCGCACAGAATTTTCCCCCATCGTTCTCCATACCATGACGGCGCACGGCTACCCACGACCGCCAGCTGGGCAGCATTAAGCGTTTCAGGGTTACCTTTTACGAATAATGCACCGGGATAATCAGGAATTGCTCGAAGTAAAGGAGGATAAAGCGGATGGGTTGCCGTCAATAAATGATTTCCCGGCTGCTCAAGCCACACCAGACTTCGCTCCAGCTCACCCTCATCTGGAGCAAAGAACCGTTCAGCCTGTTTTGCTGACAGCCCGGCGTCTCTGACAGCGGAAGCATCGATATTTTTTTGCTTGTGCAGCCGTGCAGCCGCTTCCAGCATTCCATCGCCACATAATGAACCTGTGTGTATTAGCCGTAGCCATATCTCGATAGACGTCATCCTTTCCCCCTGCCATAAGCGGCCTGCGCAATCATTGCGATTGGTCACTGATGCTGTCAATCGACCCGGGATTTGTCTAGAATAGAAGTAATATTCTTATCAACTCCTGAACACGACTCTGGAAATTTATGGCAGTTTTGCAAGTGTTACATATTCCGGACGAGCGCCTTCGCATCGTCGCTGAACCGGTTAAAGAAGTGAATGCAGAAATCCAGCGTATCGTTGATGATATGTTCGATACCATGTACGCCGAAGAAGGCATTGGCCTGGCGGCGACGCAGGTAGACATTCACAAGCGTATTATCGTGATCGACGTTTCTGAAAATCGCGATGAGCGTCTGGTGCTGATCAACCCTGAATTGCTTGAGAAGAGCGGTGAAACGGGCATTGAGGAAGGTTGTCTTTCTATTCCGGAACAGCGCGCTTTGGTGCCACGTGCCGAAAAAGTGAAAATTCGCGCTTTGGATCGTGACGGTAATCCGTTCGAACTGGAAGCAGATGACCTGCTGGCAATTTGCATTCAGCATGAGATGGATCACCTGGTCGGTAAGCTGTTTATCGATTACCTCTCGCCGTTGAAACAGCAGCGTATTCGTCAAAAAGTAGAGAAACTGGATCGTTTGCGCTCTCGCGCATAACGTCCCCCCGGATACAAGGATCATCGTGTCTAAAACACTACGTATTATCTTCGCGGGAACCCCTGATTTTGCAGCGCGTCATCTTGACGCGCTGTTATCTTCTGGTCACCAGGTTGTCGGCGTCTTTACCCAGCCGGACCGTCCGGCTGGTCGCGGTAAAAAACTGATGCCGAGCCCGGTAAAGGTGCTGGCAGAAGAGCATGGGCTTCCTGTTTTCCAGCCCGCATCCTTACGCCCTCAGGAAAATCAGCAGCTGGTTGCTGACCTGAACGCCGACGTAATGGTCGTGGTGGCTTACGGTTTAATTCTGCCAAAAGCGGTGCTTGATATGCCTCGTCTGGGTTGTATCAACGTGCATGGCTCCTTGCTCCCGCGCTGGCGTGGTGCGGCACCTATCCAGCGCTCCCTGTGGGCGGGGGATGCTGAAACCGGCGTCACAATCATGAAGATGGACGTAGGTTTAGACACTGGCGACATGCTGCATAAACTGGCGTGCCCTATTACTGCAGACGATACCAGCGCTACGCTGTATGACAAACTTGCAGGCCTCGGTCCGCAAGGGCTTATCGAGACGCTGCAGCAGCTTGCTGACAATACGGCGAAACCGGAAGTTCAGGATGAGACGCTGGTGACGTATGCTGAAAAACTGAGTAAAGAAGAAGCCCGGCTCGACTGGTCCTTGTCTGCCGCTCAACTTGAACGCTGCATCCGCGCTTTTAATCCGTGGCCGATGAGCTGGATGGAGATTGATGAGCAGCCAGTGAAAGTCTGGAAAGCGTCAGTCATTAATGGCAATACGGCTGCTGAACCCGGCACGATTATCGACGCCAGCAAGAACGGTATCCAGGTTGCGACAGCAGAAGGGATCCTGAATCTTGAATCGCTGCAACCGGCCGGTAAGAAAGCCATGAGCGCTCAGGATCTATTAAATTCCCGTCGCGAATGGTTTATACCGGGTAATCGTCTTGCCTAATCCAATATATGCTTAAAGCCCGGTGTTTCCGGGCATTTTTATTTTTATAGTTATGAAAAAACAAAATCTACGCAGTATGGCGGCCAAAGCCGTTGAGCAGGTTATCGAGCAGGGTCAGTCATTGAGTAACATCCTGCCTCCCCTGCAACAAAAGGTATCTGATAAAGACAAAGCCCTGCTCCAGGAACTCTGCTTTGGCGTCCTGCGCACCCTTTCTCAGCTTGAGTGGCTCATTAATAAGCTGATGTCGCGCCCAATGACTGGCAAACAGCGCACCGTACATTATTTGATTATGGTGGGGTTTTATCAGCTTCTTCATACCCGCATTCCACCTCACGCCGCGCTGGCTGAAACGGTGGAAGGTGCCGTTGCGATTAAACGCCCTCAGTTGAAAGGGCTGATCAACGGCGTACTGCGTCAGTTCCAGCGTCAGCAGGATGAGCTACTGGCTGAATTTGCACAAAGCGAAACACGTTTTCTGCACCCGGACTGGCTGCTGAATCGCCTTAAAAAAGCGTATCCGCAGCAATGGCAAAACATTGCCGAAGCGAATAATCAACGCCCACCGATGTGGTTACGCGTCAACCGTAATCACCACACCCGTGACGCATGGCTGGCATTACTGGAAGAAACCGGAATGAGTGGATTCACGCATGCAGCCTATCCGGATGCCGTGCGTTTAGCCTCCCCTGCACCGGTACATGCTTTACCTGGTTTTGATGAAGGCTGGGTGACCGTACAGGATGCCTCGGCTCAGGGTTGCATGACCTGGCTTGAACCAGCAAACGGGGAACAGATCCTCGATCTTTGCGCCGCGCCTGGCGGAAAAACAACGCACATTCTTGAAGTGGCTCCGCAGGCCAGCGTAATGGCCGTGGATGTCGATGAGCAGCGCCTGTCACGCGTCTACGACAACCTCAAGCGTCTGGGCATGAAGGCTCAGGTTAAGCAGGGCGACGGACGCAAGCCCGCAGAATGGTGTGGTGAAACCCAGTTTGACCGCATTTTGCTGGATGCGCCCTGCTCTGCAACAGGCGTGATTCGTCGCCATCCGGATATCAAGTGGCTGCGCCGCGATCGCGATATCAAGGAACTTGCCCAACTGCAATCGGACATACTTGACGCAATCTGGCCACATCTTAAACCCGGCGGCACGCTGGTTTATGCAACCTGCTCCGTATTGCCAGAAGAAAACAGCCAGCAAATCGCGGCCTTCCTTAAACGTACCCCGGACGCAACGCTGCGCGATACGGGAACGCCTGAATGCCCGGGTCAGCAAAACCTGCCGGGCCCGGAAGAAGGCGATGGCTTCTTTTACGCTAAGCTAATCAAAGAGTGATGTTGAGAACAGGTCACGAGATATGAAAATTATCATTCTGGGCGCAGGACAAGTGGGCGGAACGCTGGCGGAAAACCTGGTTGGCGAAAACAACGACATCACAATCGTTGATACCAACGGGGATCGTCTGCGCGTTTTACAGGACAAATTTGACCTTCGCGTTGTGCAGGGCCATGGCTCACACCCGCGCGTGCTACGCGAGGCCGGCGCCGACGATGCAGACATGCTCGTTGCGGTGACCAGTTCTGACGAAACCAATATGGTGGCCTGTCAGGTAGCCTACTCGCTTTTCAACACCCCTAACCGAATCGCGCGCATCCGTTCTCCGGACTATGTCCGCGATGCTGAGAAGCTCTTTAATTCAGAAGCGGTTCCTATTGACCATCTCATCGCGCCAGAACAGCTGGTTATCGACAATATCTATCGTCTGATCGAATATCCAGGCGCACTGCAGGTGGTGAACTTTGCCGAAGGTAAGGTCAGTCTTGCCGTCGTTAAGGCCTATTACGGCGGCCCGTTGATCGGCAATGCGCTTTCAACAATGCGTGAGCACATGCCGCATATCGATACGCGCGTTGCCGCCATTTTCCGCCACGACAGACCTATTCGCCCTCAAGGCTCCACGATTGTCGAAGCGGGGGATGAGGTCTTCTTCATTGCGGCCTCTCAGCATATTCGTGCGGTGATGAGTGAGTTGCAGCGTCTCGAAAAGCCTTATAAACGCATTATGCTGGTCGGCGGTGGCAATATCGGCGCGGGCCTGGCGCGAAGGCTGGAAAAAGACTACAGCGTGAAATTGATCGAGCGCGATCAACAGCGTGCTTCTGAGCTGGCGGAAAAACTGCAAAATACGATCGTATTTTATGGCGATGCGTCGGATCAGGAATTATTGGCTGAAGAGCATATTGATCAAGTTGATCTCTTTATTGCCGTCACCAACGATGACGAGGCGAATATTATGTCCGCCATGCTCGCCAAACGTATGGGAGCAAAGAAGGTCATGGTGCTTATCCAGCGCAAGGCGTATGTCGACCTGGTTCAGGGCAGCGTTATTGATATTGCCATTTCACCGCAGCAGGCGACCATTTCCGCTCTGCTGAGCCATGTACGTAAAGCGGACATTGTCGGCGTTTCATCTCTGCGTCGCGGGGTGGCAGAAGCCATTGAAGCGGTAGCTCATGGAGATGAAACCACGTCACGCGTTGTGGGCCGCGCCATCGACGAAATTAAGCTGCCGCCGGGCACTATTATCGGCGCCGTAGTGCGCGGGAATGACGTTATGATCGCCAATGATAATTTGCGTATTGAGCAAGGCGACCACGTAATTATGTTCCTTACCGATAAAAAATTTATTACCGACGTCGAACGTTTATTCCAGCCTAGTCCATTCTTCCTTTAATACGTCGGGGCTCTCAATAGAGCCCCGCACTTTACCCTCTTTATTTCTGTGCCTTTTATTTTCATAACGTTTAATTATCCCGCATGGCAATTGGCTAATCATTTGTTAAACTTATAGTCGTCAGCTGGCACAAGGAGAACATAATGAGTTTTATTAAAGAATTTCGCGAATTTGCGATGCGCGGGAACGTGGTTGATTTGGCTGTGGGTGTCATTATTGGTGCGGCATTCGGCAAGATTGTTTCATCATTAGTAGCGGACATCATCATGCCACCTTTAGGGCTGCTAATCGGGGGCATTGATTTCAAACAGTTCGCGTTCACGCTGCGTGAAGCCCAGGGTGATATCCCGGCAGTAGTAATGCACTACGGCGTGTTTATCCAGAACGTATTTGATTTCGTGATTGTGGCGTTTGCTATCTTTATGGCTATCAAGCTGATTAACCGGCTCAACCGTAAAAAAGAAGAGCCAGCAGCAGCGCCTGCACCAACGAAAGAAGAAGTGTTACTGAGTGAAATTCGCGATCTGTTAAAAGAGCAGAATAACCGCGTTTAATCAGCAGTTAAAAACAGGAAGGCCAGTGGTAAATAAGCGCTTCGCTTGCTTGCCACTGGCCTCCCAGTTACCCCGTTTTGCATGTTTGTCTTTACGCAGATAACTCCCCTTCCCTTTTTTATTCTTTTCAACGCGCTGTCGAAAAAGCGGGTCGTGAAGTAAAGCCTCGATGGCATTATCTTTAATTTGTCCCTTCGTGTGCTGATAGCGGCTCATAATTTCTCCTGAGCATGGTTTATGACGACGGAAGTCTAGACCCGAGTAGATTAAAAATCAACATCCCCGAGTTTCTCCACTGGCTCCCTGTTCGAGGGCTTCCAGAATTGAACAATAAATACTGCTATGAGCCGTTCCGCAGCAGGCATCATTCAACCTTTGCAAAGAGCGCTGCATGGTTTGCAGTTCCAGAATACGGGCTTCAACTTCTTCAAGCCGGGCTTGCACGATGCTTTTGGATTCCTGACAAGTGTGATGCTCAGGATCGATGCGGATCGATAATAACTCGCGGATCGAATCAAGCGTGAAGCCAAGCTGTCGGGCGTAGCGTATGAATCTCAGACGCTGCAGATCGTTATCGGTATAAAGCCGAAAGCCGCCTTCCGTGCGTACCTCATGATCGATCATCTGCTGCTTTTCGTAATATCGGATAGTGTCCGGCGTTACGTTCGCGAGCTTTGCAAGTTCACCGATACGGTACATCGCTACTCCTCGTTTATCTTCTTCATCAATATTTCACCGTATTCCCCATGCAGGAATTCCGTGCTCATTCCTGCCTGGCGCAGCTTGAGCTCTATCAGAGCAAGCCTGCGGCTAAGTTCTTTATGTCGAGGATCGTCCTGACGGATCCCTTTTAGAAGATCGACAAGTTCAACAGCCTCTCTGCGCTGCTCAAGCTCGGGCGGGAGGCAGCCAGCATTTTTTAGCAAACGGTATCCAGCCCGGAGTTCAGGCGCAACATGCGAATCATCTTCCAGTTCAAGAGGTTCGCCGCTCCCGGGAAGATTGTCGAAATCGCCTTTACTTTGGGCATCGCGAATATGGCGTTCTGCCCATTGGTCAAGCAACCACATCATCAGCTCCAGGGGATGAACAAAATTGATACAGGTATTGTAGAGAAGTGGGGATAATGCGGATATAAAAAAACCCGCCGAGGCGGGTTTTTTTACGTTACTGCAGATTACTCTGCAGCAGCTTCTGCTTTCTCTGAACGATCAACCAGCTCGATGTAAGCCATCGGCGCGTTGTCGCCTGCACGGAAACCACACTTCAGAATGCGAGTGTAACCACCGGCACGGCTCGCGAAACGCGGGCCCAGTTCGTTAAACAGTTTTGCCACGATCTCGTTATCACGAGTACGGGCGAATGCCAGACGACGATTAGCAACGCTGTCAGTCTTGGCAAGAGTAATCAGCGGCTCAACTACGCGACGCAGCTCTTTCGCTTTAGGCAGGGTCGTCTTGATGATTTCATGACGAACCAGTGAACCTGCCATGTTGCGGAACATAGCCTGGCGATGGCTGCTGTTGCGGTTCAGTTGACGACCACTCTTACGATGGCGCATGACCTTATCCTTCTCAGTAAAACCTTAACCTGTGATCCGGTTACTCGTCAGCAATGCTTGCCGGTGGCCAGTTTTCCAGGCGCATGCCCAGAGACAGACCACGTGAAGCCAGCACGTCTTTAATCTCGGTAAGAGATTTTTTACCCAGGTTCGGCGTTTTCAGCAACTCAACCTCGGTACGCTGTACCAGATCACCGATATAGTGGATAGCTTCTGCCTTGAGGCAGTTAGCAGAGCGGACAGTCAATTCGAGATCGTCAACAGGGCGCAGCAGGATCGGATCGAATTCTGGTTTCTCTTCTTTCACTTCTGGCTGACGTACATCACGTAAGTCAACGAAAGCTTCCAGTTGTTCTGCCAGGATGGTTGCCGCACGACGAATCGCCTCTTCAGGATCGATTGTGCCGTTGGTTTCCATTTCGATGACCAGCTTGTCCAGGTCGGTACGCTGTTCTACACGCGCTGCTTCAACATTGTAGGCAATACGCTCTACAGGGCTGTAGCATGCGTCGACCAGCAGACGGCCGATTGGGCGCTCATCTTCTTCCGAATGAATTCGGGCAGAAGCCGGCACATAACCACGACCGCGCTGAACTTTGATACGCATGCTAATAGCTGCGTTCTCATCGGTCAGGTGGCAGATCACGTGCTGCGGCTTGACGATTTCAACATCACCGTCGTGGGTGATGTCGGCTGCAGTCACAGGGCCAATGCCAGATTTATTCAGAGTAAGAATAACTTCATCTTTACCCTGAACTCTCACCGCCAGCCCTTTCAGGTTGAGCAGGATTTCAAGGATATCTTCCTGAACGCCTTCTTTGGTGCTGTACTCATGAAGTACACCATCAATCTCAACCTCGGTCACCGCGCAACCCGGCATCGATGAGAGCAGAATACGGCGCAGTGCGTTACCCAGAGTATGGCCAAAGCCACGCTCTAAAGGCTCAAGGGTCACCTTGGCGTGCGTCGAACTCACTTGCTCGATATCTACCAGGCGCGGTTTTAGAAACTCTGTCACAGAACCCTGCATTGTGTCCTCTCTTTGGTACTAAGCTTTACTTGGAGTAAAGCTCGACGATCAGGTGTTCGTTAATGTCCGCAGACAGATCAGAACGCTCAGGCTGACGCTTGAACGTACCTTCCATCTTGCCAGCATCAACTTCCAGCCAGGTTGGCTTTTCACGCTGCTCAGCCAGCTCCAGAGCGGCCTTCACGCGAGATTGCTTTTTCGCTTTCTCACGAATGCTAACAACGTCATTCGCTTTAACCTGATAAGAAGCGATGTTAACAACACGACCGTTTACCATGATTGCTTTGTGGCTAACCAGCTGACGTGATTCAGCACGAGTAGCGCCGAAGCCCATACGGTATACAACGTTGTCCAGACGACCTTCCAGCAGAGCCAGCAGGTTTTCACCTGTGTTGCCTTTCAGACGTGCTGCTTCTTTATAGTAGTTACGGAACTGACGCTCCAGCACACCGTACATACGGCGAACTTTTTGCTTTTCACGCAACTGCACACCATAGTCAGACAGACGCGGTTTACGCGCACCGTGCTGGCCAGGAGCTTGTTCAATTTTACACTTGGTATCGATCGCGCGAACGCCAGACTTAAGGAATAAGTCGGTGCCCTCACGACGGCTCAGCTTGAGCTTAGGACCCAAATATCTTGCCATTTTCTATCTCCAACTAACCTAAAAAACGAGCGTTATACGCGACGTTTTTTCGGCGGACGACAACCGTTATGAGGGATCGGAGTCACATCAGTAATATTCGTGATGCGGAAACCAGCGGCGTTCAGAGCGCGAACAGTAGATTCACGACCCGGACCCGGACCTTTAACCATAACTTCCAGATTCTTGATGCCGTATTCTTTTACGGCTTCAGCGCAACGCTCTGCTGCAACCTGAGCTGCGAACGGAGTGGATTTGCGAGAACCACGGAAACCGGAACCACCGGCTGTTGCCCAACCCAATGCGTTACCCTGACGATCAGTAATAGTAACGATGGTGTTGTTGAAAGAAGCATGGATATGAGCCACGCCGTCAGAGACTTGTTTTCTTACACGTTTACGTGCACGAACTGGTGCCTTTGCCATTATTCAATCACCCCGATTATTTCTTGATCGGTTTGCGCGGACCCTTACGGGTACGTGCGTTGGTCTTAGTACGCTGACCGCGTACTGGCAGACCACGACGATGACGCAAACCGCGATAGCAACCAAGATCCATCAGGCGCTTGATGCTCATGCTGATTTCACGGCGCAGATCACCTTCAACGACAAATTTGGCAACTTCGTCACGCAGCGTGTCGATTTGTCCTTCAGACAGCTCACTGATCTTAACATCTTCAGCGATACCCGCTGCAGCCAGGATGGCTTTAGAACGGGTCTTGCCGATGCCGTAGATCGAAGTTAATGCGATCACAGCATGTTTCTGATCAGGAATGTTAATGCCTGCTATACGGGCCACTATGCACTCCTACTATTTAATATGTACGCACCATGCTGAAAAGCCCGTTTTCAGGATACTCAAATGGAAACGTACAGACATACAAAAGATTGGCTGGCTAATCTAGCCAGCTCAACCCAACTTTGCAAGAAAAATATGCGAAATAATCAGCCTTGGCGCTGTTTATGCTTCGGCTCGGCACTGCAAATCACACGGATGACACCATCACGCTTAACGATTTTGCAGTTACGGCATAATTTCTTGACGGAAGCACGAACTTTCATTTTTACTCTCCGTAACTTCTCAGGCGACCAATTAGCGGCCGTAGCCTTTCAGGTTCGCCTTCTTCAATGCAGACTCATACTGACTGGACATCATCAGAGTTTGCACTTGAGCCATAAAGTCCATAATCACGACAACAACGATAAGCAGTGAGGTCCCACCGAAGTAGAACGGTACTTTCATTGCATCACGCATGAACTCCGGGATCAGGCAGATAAAAGTAATATAAAGCGCACCAACCAAAGTCAGGCGGGTCATTACTTTATCGATATACTTCGCCGTTTGCTCTCCCGGACGAATTCCTGGTACAAATGCACCGGACTTCTTCAGGTTATCTGCTGTTTCACGCGGGTTGAAGACCAACGCCGTGTAGAAGAAACAGAAGAAGATGATCGCAGACGCATAGAGTAACACATAAAGTGGTTGCCCAGGCTGCAAATACAGCGAAATTGTTGTCAGCCAGTTCCAACCAGTACCGCCCCCGAACCATGACGCGATGGTTGCCGGGAACAGAATAATACTGGAAGCGAAGATAGCCGGGATAACCCCCGCCATATTCACTTTCAGCGGTAAATGTGTGCTCTGTGCAGCATAGACACGACGACCCTGCTGACGCTTAGCGTAGTTCACCACAATGCGGCGTTGACCACGTTCAACGAAGACAACAAAGAACGTCACTGCAAATACTAATACTGCAACCAACAGCAACAGGAGGAAGTGCAGGTCGCCTTGACGCGCTTGCTCGATAGTATGGGCGATGGCCGGCGGGAGTCCCGCAACGATACCGGCGAAGATAATGATTGAGATACCGTTACCGATACCACGCTCAGTAATCTGTTCGCCGAGCCACATCAGGAACATCGTCCCTGTGACCAGACTAACAACAGCGGTGAAATAGAATGCAAAGCCTGGGTTTAATACCAGGCCCTGCATACCAGGCATATTCGGCAGACCGGTAGCAATACCGATCGACTGGAATATTGCCAGCACCAGAGTACCGTAACGGGTGTACTGACTAATCTTACGACGTCCAGACTCCCCTTCTTTCTTCAGCTCTGCCAGGGCCGGATGAACGACCGTCAGCAGCTGGATAATAATCGATGCCGAAATGTACGGCATAATACCCAGAGCAAAGATAGAAGCACGGCTGAGAGCACCACCAGAGAACATGTTGAACATTTCAATGATGGTGCCTCGCTGTTGCTCAAGCAGTTTGGCAAGTACAGCGGCATCGATACCAGGGATCGGAATAAAAGAGCCAATACGGAACACAATCAGCGCGCCGATAACAAACAGCAGTCTGCGTTTCAGCTCGCCAAATCCACCTTTGGCACTTTGAAAATCTAATCCCGGTTGCTTAGCCATCTGCTACTTATTCCTCAATTTTACCGCCAGCAGCTTCGATAGCAGCACGAGCACCTTTAGTAACACGCAGGCCACGAACAGTTACCGGAGTAGAAACTTCACCAGACAGGATCACTTTCGCGAACTCGATCTGAATACCGATAATGTTAGCCGCTTTCAGCGTGTTCAGGTCTACAACGCCGCCTTCAACTTTCGCCAGGTCAGACAGACGGATTTCCGCTGTGATCGCTGCTTTGCGAGAGGTGAAGCCGAACTTCGGCAGACGACGGTACAGTGGCATCTGGCCACCCTCGAAACCGCGACGTACGCCACCGCCAGAACGAGAGTTCTGACCTTTGTGACCACGACCACCGGTTTTGCCGAGGCCAGAACCGATACCACGACCCAGGCGTTTACCCGCCTTTTTAGAGCCTTCGGCCGGAGACAGAGTATTTAAACGCATCTCTTACTCCTCAACTTTAACCATGAAGTAAACCGCGTTGACCATACCACGAACAGCAGGAGTATCCTCGCGCTCAACGGTATGACCAATACGACGCAGACCCAGGCCAAGCAGCGTTGCCTTGTGTTTCGGCAGACGACCGATTGCACTGCGGGTTTGAGTGATTTTAATAGTCTTTGCCATGGTCAATTACCCCAGAATTTCTTCAACGGATTTACCACGCTTGGCAGCGACCATTTCTGGAGAATTCATATTTTCCAGGCCATCAATAGTTGCACGAACCACGTTGATCGGGTTGGTGGAACCATATGCTTTAGCCAGAACGTTATGAACCCCAGCAACTTCCAGAACGGCGCGCATTGCACCACCGGCGATGATACCGGTACCTTCTGAAGCTGGCTGCATGAATACACGAGAACCCGTGTGAACACCTTTAACTGGGTGCTGCAGGGTGCCGTTGTTCAGCGCGACGTTAATCATATTGCGACGGGCTTTTTCCATCGCTTTCTGGATCGCTGCTGGAACTTCACGCGCTTTACCGTAACCAAAACCAACGCGACCGTTACCATCGCCTACTACAGTCAGAGCTGTGAAGGAGAAAATACGACCACCTTTAACGGTTTTAGATACGCGGTTTACCGCGATCAGCTTTTCCTGCAGTTCGCCAGCCTGTTTTTCGATGTGAGCCATCTTACACCTCTACCTTAGAACTGAAGGCCAGCTTCACGGGCAGCATCTGCCAGTGCCTGGACACGACCATGATATTGGAACCCGGAACGGTCAAAGGAAACATTGCTGATGCCTTTTTCCAGAGCGCGTTCTGCAACAGCTTTACCTACAGCTGCAGCGGCGTCTTTGTTACCGGTGTACTTCAATTGTTCTGAGATAGCTTTTTCTACAGTAGAAGCAGCTACCAGAACTTCAGAACCGTTCGGTGCAATTACCTGTGCGTAAATATGACGCGGGGTACGATGTACCACCAGGCGAGTTGCACCCAGCTCTTTGAGCTTGCGGCGTGCGCGGGTCGCACGACGGATACGAGCAGATTTCTTATCCATAGTGTTACCTTACTTCTTCTTAGCCTCTTTGGTACGCACGACTTCGTCGGCGTAACGAACACCCTTGCCTTTGTAAGGCTCAGGACGACGGTAGGCGCGCAGATCTGCTGCAACCTGACCGATCAGCTGTTTATCAGCGCCTTTCAGCACGATTTCAGTTTGAGTCGGACATTCTGCAGTGATACCGGCCGGCAGCGGATGCTCAACAGGGTGTGAGAAGCCCAGAGACAGGCCTACTGCATTCCCTTTGATAGCTGCACGATAACCTACACCAACCAGCTGAAGCTTTTTAGTGAAGCCTTCGGTAACACCAACAACCATTGAGTTCAGCAGGGCACGCGCGGTACCAGCCTGAGCCCATCCATCCACGAAACCATCACGTGGACCGAAGGTCAGAGCGTTATCTGCATGTTTAACTTCAACAGCTTTGTTGAGGGTACGAGTCAGCTCGCCGTTTTTACCTTTGATCGTAATAACCTGACCGTCGATTTTTACATCAACGCCGGCAGGAATAACGACCGGTGCTTTAGCAACACGAGACATTCTTTCCTCCGATTAGGCTACGTAGCAGATAATTTCGCCACCAAGACCAGCCTGGCGCGCTGCACGATCAGTCATAACACCTTTAGAGGTAGAAACAACTGCGATACCAAGGCCAGCCATAACTTTTGGCAGCTCATCTTTTTTCTTATAGATGCGCAGACCTGGGCGGCTGACACGCTGAATGCTTTCTACAACAGCTTTACCCTGGAAATACTTGAGAGTAAGTTCCAGTTCCGGCTTGGTGTCGCCTTCAACTTTAAAATCTTCGATAAAACCTTCTTCCTTCAGCACGTTGGCAATTGCCACTTTCAGCTTGGCGGAAGGCATGGTGACCGCAACTTTGTTCGCGGCCTGACCGTTACGGATACGGGTCAGCATATCCGCGATCGGATCTTGCATGCTCATCTGTCTTTACTCCCGTGATTCAATTGGTAATTACCAGCTAGCCTTTTTCAAGCCTGGCACTTCACCGCGCATGGCGGCTTCACGCAGTTTGATACGGCTCAACCCAAACTTGCCCACATAACCATGTGGACGACCTGTTTGACGACAGCGGTTACGCTGACGAGACGGGCTGGAATCACGCGGCAGAGACTGCAGCTTGAGAACCGCATTCCAACGATCTTCGTCGGAAGCGTTCACATCAGAAATGATCGCTTTCAGTTCAGCGCGTTTAGCGAAGAATTTATCAGCTAAAGCTACGCGCTTTACTTCGCGTGCTTTCATTGATTGCTTAGCCATTCAGTAACCCTACCTTACTTGCGGAACGGGAAGTCAAAGGCAGCCAGCAGAGCACGGCCTTCTTCGTCAGATTTCGCAGTAGTGGTAATGGTAATATCCAAACCACGCACGCGGTCGACTTTATCGTAGTCGATTTCTGGGAAGATGATCTGCTCACGGACACCCATGCTGTAGTTACCACGACCGTCGAAAGACTTCGCGGACAGGCCACGGAAGTCACGGATACGTGGAACAGCAATAGTGATCAGGCGCTCAAAGAACTCCCACATGCGTTCGCCACGCAGAGTTACTTTACAGCCGATCGGATAGCCCTGACGGATTTTGAAGCCTGCAACAGATTTGCGTGCTTTGGTGATCAGCGGTTTTTGACCGGAGATTGCTGTCAGATCAGCTGCTGCGTTATCCAGCAGTTTCTTGTCAGCGATCGCTTCACCAACACCCATGTTCAGGGTGATCTTCTCGACCCGAGGGACTTGCATGACAGAATTGTAGTTAAACTCGGTCATGAGTTTCTTAACTACTTCGTCTTTGTAGTAATCATGCAGTTTCGCCATCGTACTACTCCAAATTACTTGATAGTTTCGCTGTTAGACTTGAAGAAACGGACTTTTTTTCCGTCTTCGAATCTAAAGCCTACACGGTCAGCCTTACCGGTAGCCGCATTGAAGATTGCAACGTTAGAAACCTGGATAGCAGCTTCTTTTTCAACGATGCCGCCTGGTTGGTTCAGGGCCGGAACCGGCTTCTGATGTTTCTTAACCAGGTTGATACCTTCAACGACAAGTTTGCCGGAAGACAGAACATTTTTTACTTTACCGCGTTTACCTTTATCTTTACCGGTTAACACGATAACTTCGTCATCACGACGGATTTTCGCTGCCATGATTCGCTCCTTAGAGTACTTCTGGTGCCAGAGAGATAATTTTCATGAACTTCTCAGTACGAAGTTCACGAGTTACCGGCCCAAAGATACGCGTGCCGATAGGCTGCTCGCTGTTATTGTTTAAAATAACGCATGCATTACCATCGAAGCGAATGACAGAACCGTCAGGGCGACGAACACCCTTCTTGGTGCGCACCACTACCGCCTTCAGCACATCACCTTTTTTGACCTTACCACGAGGAATTGCTTCCTTGATGGTGATCTTGATGATGTCGCCTACGCCTGCGTAGCGACGGTGCGAGCCACCCAGAACCTTGATACACATTACGCGACGTGCACCGGAGTTGTCGGCGACGTTCAGCATAGTCTGTTCTTGGATCATTTTAGTGCTCCGCTAATGTCAACTACTACCTGAGACTCTAAAATCAGAGCCGTTAAAAAGCCCCATATCGAGGGCGCGGCATTATAACACCGCTTCTGCAATATGGGTAGAAAAAATAAACGGCTCATCGCTGAGCCGTTTATTCGTATTGAGAAGGCGTACTGTATTACAGAACCGCTTTCTCTACAACGCGAACCAGCGTCCAGGACTTAGTCTTGGACAGTGGACGGCATTCACGGATTTCAACCTTGTCGCCGATACCACATTCGTTGTTCTCGTCATGTACGTGCAGTTTGGTCGTACGCTTGATGAATTTACCGTAGATCGGGTGTTTCACAATACGTTCGATAGCTACAACAATGGATTTCTCCATTTTGTCGCTAACAACACGACCTTGCAGAGTACGGATTTTATCGGTCATTACGCACCCGCCTTCTGAGTCAGTAAAGTCTTAACGCGTGCAACATTGCGACGCACTTGCTTCAGCAGGTGAGTCTGTTGCAGCTGGCCACTTGCAGCCTGCATGCGCAGGTTGAACTGCTCACGCAGCAGGTTCAGCAGCTCAGCGTTCAGCTCTTCAACGCTTTTTTCACGCAGCTCTTTTGCTTTCATTACATCACCGTCTTAGTTACAAAGGTGGTTTTGATAGGCAGTTTCGCTGCTGCCAGGCCGAAGGCTTCACGGGCCAGCTCTTCCGGAACACCGTCCATTTCATAAAGGACTTTGCCCGGTTGGATCAAGGCAACCCAGTACTCCACGTTACCTTTACCTTTACCCATACGAACTTCCAGTGGCTTCTCGGTGATCGGTTTGTCCGGGAATACACGGATCCAGATCTTACCTTGACGCTTAACTGCACGGGTCATTGCACGACGTGCTGCTTCGATCTGACGTGCAGTCAGACGACCACGGCCAACAGCTTTCAGACCGAAAGTGCCGAAGCTAACATCCGTACCCTGCGCCAGACCACGGTTGCGGCCTTTGTGCACTTTACGGAATTTTGTACGCTTTGGTTGTAACATCAGCGACGCTCCTTATTTACGGCCTTTACGCTGCTGCTTTTTAGGTTGAGCAGCCGGTTTTTCCGGTTGTTCAACAGCAGCCATACCACCCAGGATCTCACCTTTGAAGATCCATACCTTAACGCCGATTACACCGTAAGTGGTGTGCGCTTCAGAGGTGTTGTAGTCGATGTCAGCACGCAGAGTGTGCAGCGGTACGCGACCTTCACGGTACCATTCGGTACGTGCGATTTCCGCGCCGCCCAGACGGCCGCTAACTTCAACTTTGATACCTTTAGCGCCCAGACGCATTGCGTTCTGTACAGCACGCTTCATAGCACGACGGAACATAACACGACGTTCCAGCTGAGAAGTGATGCTGTCAGCAACCAATTTAGCGTCCAGTTCAGGCTTACGAACTTCAGCGATATTGATCTGTGCAGGAACGCCAGCGATATCCGCTACGACCTTGCGCAGTTTTTCTACGTCTTCGCCTTTCTTACCGATAACGATGCCAGGACGAGCAGTGTGAATAGTCACACGGATGCTCTTCGCTGGACGCTCGATAACGATACGAGATACAGACGCTTTAGCCAGTTCCTTAGTCAGGTACTGACGTACTTTAAAATCGCTGTCCAGGTTGTCAGCGAATTCTTTGGTGTTCGCAAACCAGGTAGAGTTCCATGGTTTTACAATACCCAGGCGAATACCATTAGGATGTACTTTCTGACCCATTGCTAGTCTCCAGAGTCTCAGCGATCGGACACAACCACAGTAATGTGGCTGGTGCGCTTCAGGATGCGATCTGCACGACCTTTCGCACGCGGCATAATGCGCTTCATGCTTGGGCCTTCATCTACGAAAATTTTCGCGACTTTCAGATCGTCGATGTCAGCGCCATCGTTGTGTTCAGCGTTAGCAATGGCAGATTCCAGTACTTTCTTGACCAATACCGCAGCTTTCTTGTTGGTATAGGTCAGGATGTCCAGGGCCTGCGACACTTTCTTACCGCGAATCAGGTCAGCAACAAGGCGAACCTTCTGTGCAGAAGAACGAGCATGGCGATGTTGAGCTAAAGTTTCCATCTCTTCCTCCTACCTTATTTCTTCTTCGCTTTTTTATCAGCAGCGTGGCCGCGATAAGTACGAGTCGGTGCGAATTCACCCAGTTTGTGACCAACCATTTCGTCGGTAACAAAGACTGGAACGTGCTGACGACCATTATGGACAGCGATGGTCAAACCGATCATGTTAGGAAAGATCGTTGAACGACGGGACCAAGTGCGCAGGGGCTTCTTGTCTCCGCTTTCCACCGCTTTCTCTACCTTCTTCAGCAAGTGCAGGTCAATAAAAGGACCTTTCTTGAGAGAACGTGGCATGGCTTATCCTCTAAAATTATTTGCTACGGCGACGTACGATAAATTTATCAGTACGCTTGTTGCTGCGGGTCTTCTTACCTTTGGTCTGAACGCCCCACGGAGTTACCGGGTGCTTACCAAAGTTACGACCTTCACCACCACCATGTGGGTGGTCGACTGGGTTCATCGCAGTACCGCGAACGGTAGGACGAACACCACGCCAGCGTGCAGCACCAGCTTTACCCAGAACGCGCAGCATATGCTCAGCATTGCCAACTTCGCCCAGAGTAGCGCGGCAGTCTGCTTCGACTTTACGCATTTCACCAGAACGCAGACGCAGGGTGACATAAGCACCGTCACGCGCAACGATCTGAACGTAAGTACCAGCGGAACGTGCCAGCTGACCGCCTTTACCTGGTTTCATTTCTACGTTATGAACGGTAGAACCAACCGGGATATTGCGCATCGGCAGGGTGTTGCCTGCTTTGATTGCAGCATCAACGCCAGACTGAATCTGGTCGCCAGCTTTCAGGCCTTTAGGGGCCAGGATGTAACGGCGTTCGCCGTCTTTGTACAGAACCAGCGCGATGTTCGCGGAACGGTTCGGATCGTACTCAAGACGTTCAACAACTGCTGGGATACCGTCTTTGTTGCGTTTGAAGTCAACAATACGATAAGCCTGCTTGTGGCCACCACCGATGTGACGAGTGGTGATACGGCCATTGTTGTTACGACCACCGGATTTGCTGTTTTTTTCCAGCAACGGAGCAAAAGGTTTGCCCTTGTGCAGCTCAGGGTTAACCACTTTAACTACGTGGCGACGACCCGGAGATGTCGGTTTACATTTAACAACTGCCATTGTATTACTCCTCCGACTTACTCAGCGCCGCCAACGAAGTCCAGGTTCTGGCCTTCTTTCAGGGTGACGTAAGCTTTTTTCCAGTCGCTACGACGACCGATACGCTGTCCGTGACGTTTAACTTTCCCTTTAACTACCAGGGTGTTAACGACTTCGACTTCGACTTCAAACAGTTTCTGCACAGCAGCTTTGATCTCTGCTTTGGTCGCGTCTTTAGCAACTTTGAGAACGATGGTGTTTGTTTTTTCCATCGCAGTAGACGCTTTTTCAGAAACGTGCGGTGCGCGAAGCACCTTCAGCAGACGTTCTTCACGAATCATGCCAGCATCTCCTCAACTTGCTTAACAGCATCAGCAGTCATTACGACTTTGTCGAAGGCGATCAGGCTAACCGGGTCGATACCAGTCGCATCGCGTACGTCAACCTTGTGCAGGTTACGTGCGGCCAGGAACAGGTTCTCGTCCAGCTCACCGGTGATGATCAGCACATCTTCCAGAGCCATGTCTTTCAGTTTCTGTGCCAGCAGCTTAGTTTTAGGCGCTTCAACAGAGAACTTCTCGACAACGATCAGACGATCCTGACGTACCAGTTCGGACAGGATGCTTTTCAGCGCGCCGCGGTACATCTTTTTGTTAACTTTTTGACTGTGGTCCTGTGGACGCGCAGCGAAGGTCACGCCACCTGAACGCCAGATCGGGCTCTTGATAGAACCTGAACGCGCACGGCCGGTACCTTTCTGGCGCCATGGCTTTTTGCCAGAACCAGTTACTTCAGCACGAGTCTTCTGAGCACGAGTACCCTGACGAGCACCAGCTGCATAAGCAACAACAACCTGGTGAACCAGCGCTTCGTTGAAATCACGACCGAAGGTAGTTTCGGAAACAGTCAGCGCGCTCTGCGCGTCTTTCAATACTAATTCCATTGCTATCCCCTTACGCCTTCACAGCTGGTTTAACGATCAGGTCGCTACCGGTTGCACCCGGGACCGCACCTTTAACCAGCAGCAGGTTGCGCTCAGCGTCAACACGTACTACGTCCAGGCTCTGAACGGTTACACGTTCGTTACCCAGCTGACCTGCCATTTTCTTGCCTTTGAACACTTTGCCCGGAGTCTGGTTCTGACCGATAGAACCCGGAACGCGGTGAGACAAGGAGTTACCGTGAGTAGCGTCCTGGGTACGGAAGTTCCAGCGCTTAACGGTACCAGCAAAACCTTTACCTTTAGAGGTACCGGTTACGTCAACTTTTTTAACGTCAGCAAACAGCTCAACGCTAATGTCCTGACCTACGGTGAACTCTTCGCCTTCAGCAAGACGGAATTCCCACAGACCACGGCCAGCTTCTACGCCAGCTTTAGCGAAGTGACCCGCTTCTGGTTTGGTTACACGGTTAGCTTTTTTAGCACCAGTGGTAACCTGAATAGCGCGGTAGCCATCGTTAGCCAGATCTTTAACCTGAGTAACGCGGTTTGCTTCAACTTCGATTACGGTTACTGGGATAGAAACGCCATCTTCAGTGAAGATGCGGGTCATACCCACTTTTTTACCGACTAAACCAATCATTGTTTCAACCTCTCAATCGCTCGATGACCTGATTAACCCAGGCTGATCTGCACGTCTACACCGGCAGCCAGATCCAGACGCATCAGAGCATCAACGGTTTTCTCAGTTGGCTCAACGATGTCAACCAGACGCTTGTGAGTGCGGATTTCGTACTGATCGCGCGCGTCTTTGTTGACGTGCGGGGAGATCAGAACGGTGAAGCGCTCTTTGCGGGTCGGCAGCGGGATCGGACCACGGACTTGCGCACCAGTGCGCTTAGCAGTCTCGACGATTTCCGCGGTTGATTGATCGATCAGACGATGATCAAACGCTTTAAGGCGGATACGGATTCTTTGGTTCTGCATGAGACCAGAGCTCCAATTATTTTATAAACGAAAATGATTACTCCTCAAACCCATTACGATTGATGGGAGAGTGTAACCGTTCTTACGTAGCCCCCCAATTGGGAGCATTGTTGAGTAACAAAATGAGCTACTCTGGTTCTGATTGAACCCGCCGTCAATTACGACAAGCCCGCGCATTATACGTAAATCAGAGAAAGACGCAAGTGCCGTTTAGAAATTAAGCGTCAAAGGCTCAGTATGCGTAGGACTGCGCAACTTTTTACGCCGTATATCCTTTCTGAATTTTTTTATTTGAAGCCGCTACGCAATTGCTGTTTTTGTGCGTTGCCGGACAGGCAGATTGTAACGAGTATGCGCTCAAAACCTTTTGAGGCCTTTTCCATGCTAACCCCCCTCCCCTTCCTGATGATCTATTTTTCTCTGACGGCCCTACTCGTACGCGCTGATATTCGCGACGGTTTGCTGCCCGATAAATTTCTCTGCCCGCTGCTCTGGACGGGCCTGCTCTACCAGGTCTTTATCCATCCTGATTTTCTGCCGAGTGCCGTAATGGGAGCGGTGGCTGGATATCTTGGTTTTGCCACGATTTACTGGGGCTATCGGCTTATCTGCCGGCGGGAAGGAATGGGATATGGCGATGTGAAGTATCTGGCAGCACTTGGTGCGTGGCATGGCTGGTGCATACTGCCTACGCTGGCGTTACTCGCCGCGCTTATGGCGCTGCTTTGCATTCTTGTGTTTTCGTTTCTCACCTCAGATAAAGGAGCATTAAAAAACCCACTGCCTTTTGGACCATTTCTGGCAGCAGCGGGTTTATGCGTTGGATGGGAAAATCTGATTAATTTTCCACTTTGATCTGAGACTGTAGGTAGTTCTGAAGGCCAATTTTGCTAATGAGATCCAGCTCGGTTTCCAGCCAGTCAATGTGGCCTTCTTCATCGGCAAGGATCTGGATCATCATATCGCGGCTCACATAGTCATGGACGCTGTCAGCATAAGCAATGGCTTCGCGCAGATCTTTCGCACCTTCCAGCTCCAGCCGGAGGTCAGAACGCAGCATCTCTTCGACATCCTCACCGATGCCCAGCTTGCCGAGATCCTGCAGATTTGGGATGCCTTCAAGGAATAAGATACGCTCGATGTATTTATCGGCGTGTTTCATTTCATCTATAGATTCATGGTACTCAACGTCATTCAGACGTGTCAGACCCCAGTTTTTAAACATTCTCGCGTGAAGAAAGTACTGGTTGATTGCGACAAGCTCATTTCCCAATAATTTATTGAGATAACTTATGATTTTAACATCACCTTTCATTATATAGTCCCTCCGCTTCCACTCATTGAAGCGTAGAACGGGCTACGGGGATGTCAAAAAAAAGATAGAGGCTTACGCGATCTCTTTGAATTCCGGGATCTGCATCAGTTCGTCCTGCATGATCTCACGCGCTGCGCGAACGCATTTACCGCATTGATTTCCCACCGGAACAAATTTGCGAAGCTGCTGGAAAGATTGTGGCTGAAACTGGCGAACGGCCTGACGAATTTTCTTGTCGCTTACACCATTACATAAACAAACGTACATAGAGACTCCCGTTCAAAATATGCGCAAAGTGTAAGTGAGAATGGTTATGATTACAATAGCACATACGCCAGGATACGGGCCGGGAGCGGTTAAAAAATGCGAAATTTTGTGACAAGGAAAGGTACAGAAAACAAAAAAGGACGCCGAAGCGTCCTTTTTTATTCAGGGATAATTAATTAGCCCAGAACTTTAGCAACAACGCCCGCGCCAACGGTACGGCCGCCTTCACGGATTGCGAAACGCAGACCGTCGTCCATCGC